>CAKUKL010000001.1 GCA_934662925.1 uncultured Oscillospiraceae bacterium
AGATAAAGGTGATGAGCCGGGGCCAATTGATGGGGCCGGGGGCGTCCCCCTGAGCCAGCCGCTTGCCCCCCCTGGGGCGGGCGGGGCGCTCTTCCTCCCCGTCGTCGTCAAAGAGCTCCTGTCCTTCGAATACGTAGTCATCCTCGCTGTTTTCCACAGGGGGGATGGGGCCGGTGGCCGGTCCGGGCTTTTCGCCGCAGAAGGGGCACCGTTTATAGGTAGCGCTGTAATCCTCGCCGCACGCGTCGCAGTGGATGAGGGTTCCAGGGGCTGATTTCCGTGCCATGTCAAAAATACCTCCAATTCGCGGGATTTCTTCTCTATACTACACGTTCCGGCTTTTGCCGTCAATCCTTTTTTGGTGTTATGTCTACCGCTCAAATGTTAATTTTTATTGACCAAAGGGTCCGCCTGCCATATAATATCAGGAAGAAATGAATCGTTAAGGAGATGGGTCTCATGAAACAGCCCCTCAGCCCCGGCGCCGCCCACAAGCAGTATGACGAGGGCATGACCGCCTTCCGCCGCCAGATCACCGACCCCGCCGCCCGGGTGGCCTTCGGCCGGGAGGCGGACGCCTTCATGCGGGAGTGCGCCTGCGGCGTGTGGCAGGAGGATCAGGGCCTGACCCCCTATCACGTGGAATACTATAACGCCATTTACTGCAAGGGCAACCCGGTGCCCACCTGCCTGTACTGGGAGCTGACCACGCTGGTGGCGAACTACTCCGGCTTCGTGCTGCCCAATTTCTTCCGGCGGCTGGTGCAGGCGGACGTGGAGCAGGGCAAGAGCCTGAGCCGCCGGTTCGTGGACACCTTCACCCTGATGATGCTGCTCTTTGCCGCCGCCGACGGGCTGGTCAGCGAGAACGAGGCCGCCTTCGTCAATACCTGCGCCGACTCCATGACCGCCTTCTGCGACAAGGCGGGGGTGCCCGGCGGCAAGTCCCCGCTGGACATGCGGGACTTCGTCACCCGCCGGACGGACGGCACGCCGGTGCGCTCCGGCAAGCCCGCGGACGAGCCCCAGACCGCCGCGGCGGGCGAGCAGGCCCAGACGGAGCCGGCGAAAACGGAGCAGGAGCCGGAGCAGTCGCTGGAGGAGCTCATGGCCGAGCTGGACAGCCTGTGCGGCCTTGAAAAGGTCAAGGAGGACGTGAGGGGCCTTATCAATCTGGTGAAGGTCCGCAGGCTCCGGGCGGAGGCGGGCCTGCCCGTGCCGCCCATGTCCCTCCATCTGGTGTTCATGGGCAATCCGGGCACCGGCAAGACCACCGTGGCCCGGCTGCTGGCGAAAATTTACCACGCCATCGGCGTGCTGCCCAAGGGGCAGATGGTGGAGGTGGACCGCTCCGGCCTTGTGGCGGGCTTCGTGGGCCAGACGGCACTGAAGACCCAGGAGGTCATCGAAAAGGCCCGGGGCGGCGTGCTGTTCATCGACGAGGCCTACTCGCTAGTCAATCAGGACGCCCCCAACGACTTCGGCGGCGAAGCCATCGAGGTGCTGCTCAAGGGAATGGAGGACCACCGGGACGACCTCATCGTCATCGTGGCGGGCTACACCGATCTGATGGAGCAGTTCATCCACTCCAACCCCGGTCTGGAGAGCCGCTTCAACAAGTATTTCTTCTTTGAGGACTACGACGGCGGCCAGCTGGCGGAGATCTTCCGCTCCATGTGCAAAAAGAATGGCCGTGGACGAGGCCACGGAGAAGGCGGTTGGCGAGGCCTTCCGCCTCATGTACGAGACCCGGGACGAGAACTTCGGCAACGCCCGGGACGTGCGCAATATCTTCGAGCAGGCGGTAGCCCGGCAGGCCAACCGGGTGGCGGCCATGGAAAACCCCGGCCGGGAGGACCTGATGGCCCTCACCGAGGGGGATCTGGGCCTTGTGGACCAGCCGGAGACGGAAAAGGCCGCTCTCTTGGAAGCCCCGGCGGAGCCGGAGAAAAGCGAATAACGCAGGATGAAAAAACACCCCGTGATGACGTCATCACGGGGCGCTTGCTGTGTTTTGGTTTACTTCGTGGCCCAGTTGCCGGTGGCCAGCGCGGTGAGGTAGGCGTTGATGAAGCCGTCCAGATCGCCGTCCATGACGGCGTTGATGTTGCTGGTCTCGTAGGCGGTGCGGTTGTCCTTCACCAGCTGGTAGGGCATGAACACGTAGGAGCGGATCTGGCTGCCCCACTCGATCTTCAGCTGGTTGCCCTTGATGTCGGAGATCTTGTCCAGATGCTCCTGCTCCTTGATCTGCACCAGCTTGGAGCGCAGCATCTTCATACAGGTCTCCTTGTTCTGGAACTGGGAGCGCTCCTGCTGGGAGGCCACCACGATGCCGGTGGGCTTGTGGATCAGGCGGACGGCGGAGGAGGTCTTGTTGATGTGCTGGCCGCCGGCGCCGGAGGAGCGGTAGACCTGCATCTCGATGTCCTCGGGCCGGATGTCCACCTCGATGCTGTCGTCGATCTCGGGGGTCACCTCGATGGCGGCGAAGGAGGTCTGGCGGCGGGCGTTGGCGTCGAAGGGAGACACTCGGACCAGACGGTGGACGCCGTGCTCACTCTTGAGGTAGCCGTAGGCGTGCTGGCCCTCGATGCGGATGGCGGCGGACTTGATGCCCGCCTCGTCGCCCTCCTGATAGTCCAGAATGGAGTAGGTGAAGCCGTGGCGCTCCGCCCAGCGGGTATACATACGGTAGAGCATCTGGCACCAGTCCTGAGCCTCGGTGCCGCCGGCGCCCGCCTGAAGGGAGACGATGGCGGGGTTGTCGTCGTACTCGCCGGAGAGCAGCGTCTCCAGCCGGGCGGTCTCCATGTTCTGGATGAGCTTTTCGTAGCCCTCCTCCACCTCGGGCACCAGAGACTCGTCCTCCTCCTCGTTGCCCATCTCGCACAGCACCAGCAGGTCCTCCAGCGCATTGAGCCGCTTCTGCTGGGCGCTGACCTTGTCCTCCAGCTGGCTGATGCGCTGCTGGATCTTCCGGGCCTTCTCCACGTTGTCCCAGAAGCCATCGGCAGCGGACTCGGCGTGGAGCATGTCCAGCTCCCGCTCGGCGCTTTCCAGATCCAGCGCCTGCCCCAGCTTTTCCAGATCCGGCTTCAGGTTGTTGATCTTGACCTTATACTCATCGAATTGCAGCATATCGTTCATCCTTACATTCTGCCCGAGGGCGTAATTTCGTAAAATACATTATATAAAAAACGCGGCCCGTTGTAAAGCAGAAATTCCGCGCCCTCCCCCGCCGGACGAAAAAAGCCGCCGCACGGCAGGTTTCCCGCTGTGCGGCGGCTTTCGGCGGGCGCTGCCCGGCTCCGGGTTCATCGTTCGCTGACCCGGCGGGCCTCGCCGGCAAAGATCAGGTCGTCCACGTCCTGTTTCGGGGCGGGGGTGTGGTCGGTAACTCGGTTGTTCAGATGATTCATCTCATTCGCTCCTTTTCTTTTTTGTTCCGCCATGTCGTCCGTATACAGGTCAGTATATGCACGATACCGTGCAACGATGCCGGAAATTCCGGGAAATTTTTTACCGGAGGAGCGGAGAGAAAAAGATTTTCGGTAACTTTTCGCCGCACCCTTGACAAGGCCGGTCTGTTGTGTTATTATAACTAGGCTCCAGACAGGCCGGAGTGGCGGAATTGGCAGACGCCCGGGACTTAAAATCCCGTGGGAGCGATCCCGTGCCGGTTCGACCCCGGTCTCCGGCACCAAAATTCATATCGCGGGGTAGAGCAGTTGGTAGCTCGTCGGGCTCATAACCCGGAGGTCGGAGGTTCAAGTCCTCCCCCCGCAACCATAAAAACAGCCGTTTTCGATAAGAAAGCGGCTGTTTTTCTAACTTTTTGGGGATTTTCAAATTTCGCCCCGCTCGAATAATTCAACTTTAATTCAACTCGCTCTGAAAATTCAGGCTTTTTTTCAAAAATACATCGGCCAGAATGTCGGCGTTTTTCTGGTCGGCTTCCTCCATGACGTGGGCATAGATATTGGCCGTAGTGCTCACCTGAGCATGGCCCAGCCGCTTGGAGATGGACACGCTGTCCGCGCCGTTGAAGTACAGCATGGAGGCCATCGTGTGCCGGAAGGCGTGGGGGTTGATGTGGGGCAGGCCGTGACGCCTGCTGAACTTTGCCATCCAGTCGGTCACGCTGTCCGGGTGCATGGGCTGGCCGTTGTCCTGAGCGAACACAAAGCCCCGGTCCTGATAGTATCCGCCCAGCCGCAGCCGCTCGGTGCTCTGCCATGCTCTGTACTGGCGGAGCAGCTGCATGGTTTCGAGCGGGAGCGTGATGAACCGCTTGGAGGCGTCCGTCTTGGGCAGATCCTCGTAAACGCCCCGATCCGGCGCATAGAGAATGTTGTTGCAGATATAGATCCGATGCTCGTCAAAGTCTACCCTGTTCCATTTCAGCCCCAGCAGCTCCCCGCGCCGGGCTCCGGTGATCAGGAACAGGTGGACCAGCGTTTTCCATTTGAGCGGTTCGGCCTCCAGCGCGTCGCGGATCGCTGCCACCTGTTCCGGCTGGAAATAGTTGACCTCTTTTTTGCTGACTTTTGGCAGAGTCGCCTTTGCCGCCACATTGAACGGGACAAGGCCCTCTTTTTCCGCCTGATCCAGCACCGTGGAGATCAGCCGGTGATGCTCCAGCACGGTCTTTGGCGAAAGGGTGCGGCTGTTTGCCTGAAAGGTAAAGAGCTTTTCCGGCGGTAGGCCCAGCGCCCCGGCTATGGCCTTTGCGGCGTCCCAGCTGATCTGATGTCCCTTCGCGGCAGCATATACCGCATGGAGGGAAACGCCGCTCTGTTCGGCCAGCCCGGCCCGTGTGATCCCCCGCTTTTTAAGCAGCGGCGGAAGATCGGCCTTTGTGACGGCTCGGTTCGGCCCCTTGCCTGCGCCCGGCTGCCCCAGCGCGGTATAGAGGCTGTTCAGATGATCGGCTCGGAGGTCTTTCAGCTTGATATGGCCGATGGCGGGATAGATCCGCTCGGTCAATTCCCGGTAGCGGACGATGGTGGAGTGCTTCGCGCCCCGCTGTTCTTTCAGAGCAATTACATAATCGCAGTAAGGGCCGAACTTCTGGCGGCTGTCGGTAGTCACCCCTTCTCTGCACTCTTTTTCAAAGGTCGCGGCAAAAGCCTCGGCCTTTTTTCTTGCGCTTTTTTCGGACCATGTGGGGGAGACTTCGAAGGTGGCCGTCCACGGTTTCAGCTGCTTCCCGTCTGCGCCCCGGCCCCGGTGGACACGGATGGAGTAGGAGATCAGCTTGCCGGATTTGTCACGGCGTTCCTGAATGTTGGCCATCGTTAAACCTCATCTTCCCATCCCGTCATTTCCTCTTCTGAGGCTTCAGGGAAGCAACCCGGAACTTGCTGTGTTGAAATTGGAATGCTGTCGAGACTTTTCAAACGATCTCTATACCAGCGTTCAAATAAATCGTCATCGATTGTTCCATCATCGCGCAGACGTCTCATTTTTGCCGAATCGTCAAAAAATTTTTGCAGATGCCCATCGCAGAAAACGATGGAAGGTAGTGTTTCCTCGACGTCCTCGAACTCAGGATAATCGTCAGAAAATCCTCGAAGAATCGTCCTCGCCCGCTCCGTTTGCGTGAAATCAACCGTGACCCAATCACGCATTTGTTCCAAAACCCGTGCGACATCACCAACGCTTTTTACAGATAAGCCTTTTTGCTGTGGTTCCAAAGCACACAGCCAATCCAAAGATTTATCAAGCGCCTTTGCAAGTTCGCAGAGTGTATCAACGGGTGGAAACACTTTAGCTTTTACATAATTTGAAATATTTGCAGCCGAAGTTCCGACTTTTTCTGCAAGGGTAATCTGAGTTATTCCCTTTTCGTCTATTGCGTGTTTTAACCGTTCAGCAAGCGTGTCTTTAGTCAGCACAATACTCCCTCCCTCTTGTTTAAGGTTATCATTTATAGTGCGACAAGTCAACAGCAAGATCAAGAACACAATATAAAATGATAAAACAATTTAAATTTGATTGTTCAAACCATATTTGCTATAATGCAAGAGAGAGGGGGTGAACGATAATGCACAATACGGACATTCGCCGCGCCGCTGCGGATGCGGGTGTTAAACTCTGGCAAATTGCAGATGCGTTGGGAATCGCTGATTCCAGTTTATCGCGCAAACTACGCCGAGAACTAACATGCGAAGAAAAGGAGAACATCATGTCTATCATTGCGGAAATTTCAAAGGAGGAGTTTTGATGCCGCGCTTTTTAACGATTCGACAGACTGCCGCTACGGGCATACTTTCAGAGCACCACCTGCGTCTTTTGGTGTCAAAGGGGGCATGCCCGGGCTTGAGAATTGGGAACCGTTTTTTAATCAACTTCACCGCCCTTGAGGAACAGCTTGACCGGCAAAGCCGCGGGATGAAGGGTGGCGAAGCTGGATGAACAAAAACGAAAAAACCTGCCCCACGGCGGCAACCGTGGAGCAGGCAGCGGAAGTCGAGACGGCGAAGCAGGCGGTCACGTTTTCCAAATCGAATTTTAGCACGAGCGGGCCACCCTGTCAAACCGGTTTGGTTTCCCGGAATCTGCACCGTGGCCGGGCCAGCGCGATCCCCGGGCATCAGCTTGTGGAACAGTTGGGGTTTGCTGATGGGCGTACATTGACACAGGCGATCGAGCGGGAGCGGCGGGCAGGCATTCCGATCTGTGCGGCCTGCGGGGACACCCCGGGCTACTATCTGGCTGAGTCGCCGGATGAGCTGGAGGCGTACCTTCGTAGTTTGGACCGTCGGCTTCGAAGCGTTGGCATGACGCGGAAGCACTTGGGGGACGTGCGCGATAGGTGGATTGGTCAGCAGAAATTGGAGGGCTAACACATGATCAGCGGTTTCACCATGTTGCCCTCGTATTATGAGGCGCTCCGACCTCTGCCGGATGATGAGCGTCTGGCTCTGTACGACGCTATTTTAGATTATGCATTTGCATCCGTCCAGCCCACCGGATTGCCGCCGTTGCTCAATGGATATTTTACGTTGTTACGCCCAAATATCGACAGTTCAATCCGGCATTATTCTGCATCAAAAGAGAACGGAAAAAAGGGCGGTAGACCTCCAAAAATAAAACCCAGAGAAAACCGAACCGAAACCCAAGCCAAACCCGACGGAAACCGTGAGAAGGAGATGGAGATGGAGATGGAGATGGAGAAGGAGATGGAGAAGGAGTGTGAGAGTACGGCGGCGAAGCCGCCTACACGCGCGAAGCGCTTCACACCCCCGACGCTCGAGGAAGTAACCGCTTACATCGCGGAGCGCCATTCTCCGGTAGATCCGCAAGGCTTCATAGACTTTTACGAGGCTAAAGGGTGGAAGGTCGGCAAGGTCTCCATGAAGGATTGGAGAGCAGCCTGCCGGAACGCGGAGCGTTGGGAGAGGTGGTCGAAAAAGCCGGACAGCCGGGACAAAGTGAGGACCGCTGCTGACTACAAGGAGGCCACCAATGGACTGTGGTGATGTTCTGAGAAAGTTAAATCGAGTGACACCGGCAGACGGTGATCACATCGGCGCGGATGGGTTGATCTATTGTGGAAGGTGCGGCGAACCGCGGCAGAGTCTGCCGCCGGCGGATAATCCCGCGCTGGCAAATCTGGGGCCGCTCCACCGCTCCTGCCGGTGCGAGAGGGAGATAGTCGAGCGAGAGGAGCAGCGAAAGCGCAGGCAGGAATTTGGCAAGCGCATGGACAGCCTTGCCGCTCAGTTCGGGATACCTGACCCCCAGCCTGTCAGTGGGACATTCACCGGGGATGATAGTCCGGAGTCCAAAGTTTCCATCGCCTGCCGCCGCTACGTAGAGAACTGGCCGGAAATGCAGGCCAATGGCATCGGCATCCTGTTCTATGGCAGCGTCGGCACGGGTAAGACCTTTTATGCCGGGGCCATCGTCAATGCTCTGCTGGACCAGTGCGTCAGCGCGGCGGTCACCAATTTTCCCCGGCTGCTGAACCTGCTCCAGAGTGCCCCGGAACGGCAGAAGCTTATCGACCATCTCAACCGCTACCAACTTCTGGTCATCGACGATCTGGGCGTCGAGCGGGACAGCAGCTACGCGGCGGAGCAAGTGTACGCCGTGATCGATGCCCGCTCCCGCTCGGGCCTGCCGCTGATCGTTACCACCAATCTGACGCTGGACGAGCTGCGGAATCCGTCATCCATGCAGTACAAACGGATTTACGACCGGATTCTGGAAATGTGCCCGGTGCCGCTGCTGCTGGCCGGAGAGAGCCGCCGGACAGGCAATGCGAAGCGGCGGGTAGAGCTGGCCCGGAAGCTGCTGGTGAAGTGATTTGGTGATCGTGGAGAAGTAAAAACGCACTCTCCAAAGCAGGAGAGTGCGCCCCGTGGAATGCTGAAAATGTCGAGTTAAGTATACCACGGGGGTGGAGAAATGGCAAGCACGAACGAAACGGCGGCAGCAGTGCAGAACGGACAAGCTGACATTTTAACCCTGTGGACGGCGGTTCGCCGGTATGCACTGAAACAGGCCAACCGCTGGCACCGGGCTTTTGATGGTCGGGGCGGCGTCATGCTGGACGATCTGGAACAGGTTGCGTTTCTGGCTCTGCTGGACGCGCTGGAACGCTGGGATGGAACCCGGGGGCCGTTCCTGTCGATGTATGCCATGCGCCTGAAATCGGCTTTCGCGCAGCTCTATGGCGTGAGGACGGCGCGGGACAGGCTCGACCCGCTTGCGGATGCCCTTTCGCTGGATGCTCCACTGACGGACGGTGAAGATGACGCCCTGACCCTTGCGGACGTGCTCCCGGACGCGGCGGCAGCCACAGCGTTTGACACCATAGCCGAGCGGGAGCAGCTGGACGGATTGCGGCAGGCACTTGCGGCGGCTCTCTCGACCTTGCCGGAGGAACAGCGGGCGGCGATCGTGGCGGAGTTCTGGCACGGCCAGCGGGCGGACACCAAGACCAGAAACGCGGCTTTGAAGCGTCTGCGTCATCCGTCTATCAGCAGGAGGTTGAAGGCCTATCTCTGAGGTGGGTTTTCCGGAGAAATTTCCCCAAAAGAAACCGTCAGGAAAAATTACCCCAAAAGTGCAGAAAATGCAAGAAAATGAGACCTAAAAAATAGCAGCACTCAGAATTTTGTAACACGGCATGGGCGTAAGGAAACAGGCAATTTTTTGCCGCGAAAAGTGGCAGAAAGTAGCACCTAAAAAAAGAGACCCGGAATTAGTGGACACGATACGCGCGTGTGAGTGATGTAGTAAGTTGACTGCACGAAATTGTGCAGTCAAAACGACATGAGCGAAGGACCTAAAAAAACCTAAAAACGGAGGGCTAAAAGTTTATCTTGTTTGATGGGGGGGATTCAATGGGACGCAAGAGCCAGCGCAAGGGGGCGGACGGTGAGCGGGAGCTTGCCGCCGCACTCCGTGAATACGGCTATGAGATCAAGCGGGGCGGCTCACTGTCGTTCGGGGAGCTTCCTGACCTTGCGGGTTTGCCGGGAATCCATATCGAGTGCAAACGCTGCGAGCAAGTCCGGTTGTCCGAATGGATGGCGCAGGCCGAGCGGGACGGTAAACGATTCCATGACGGTGCGCCCGCTGTGTTCCACCGGCGCAGCCGGGAGCCGTGGCTTGTGACCATGCGGCTCACAGACTGGATGCAGCTATATGGCGCTGATCCGGCGATTTCTACCGCTTTCCGGCGGTCAGAGCACGAAAAGGAGTGACGAATTGACACCAAGAAAAGAACGGGCCTTGCAAGCCCTGCTGGTGTGCCGTACAAGGGCAGAAGCGGCACAGGCGGCGGGGATAAGTGAAAGCACCCTGCGGACATATTTCCAAGATCCCGAATTTACCAAACGGTATGAAGTGGCGTTTGCGGATATGGTGAGAGACGCGGCCCAACAGGCAAAGCAGACGCTTTCCCCGGCCCTGTCCACTCTGAGGGAGATCATGGAGGACACGGACGAGCCGACACAGGCCAGAATCACCGCCGCCCGCTCGATACTGGAATATTCCTTGAAGCTGACCGAACAGGCCGACATACTGGAACAGCTCAGGGCGTTGGAACGCTGGAAGGAGGAAACAGAAAATGGCAAGTATTAGGGCCAGACTTGACGCGCTGGAACATTATAGGCACAAAAGCGACACCGGAGGTGTGGGACTTGTTTTCCCCGATGATGGCGGCGGGTGGCGCGCTGAATACGCCGGAAAGAGCACGACATTTCCCACAAAGGAACAGGCTTTGAACCACATTGACGCACAGGCAGCGCGGGATATTCCCGTTATCATTTTCGACATTTGAACAGAAAGGAAGTTTTTGCATGAACATTAACGCCAACATCGAGACCGCCGAGAGCATAAAGGAACGGGCAAAGGCCGCTTTTGGCTTTGACCTGCCCAGTGCCCTTGATCTTGTCAAGCGAAGCGACTACGACAGCGACGAAGCGTATCTTGATGCCTGCACCCGCGCCGAGATGGAGCGCAGCAGCCCGGAATACAGAGCCGCAAGAAACCGCCTGAAAGCTGAATACAGACAGAGAACAGAGGAGCAGGAGCGTAAGGCACAGGATGAGGCATACAAGACTATCCGGGCAGCCGTCACCCTTGACAGCATCGACCAGCGCAATATTGACGAGAAGGCCGCGGATCTCGCCCGGCAGGATCTGGCCGCCGGTCGTATCGCCGCAAGCGGACTGGGTGATGCTATCGCCAAGTATGCCGAAAAGCTGGGCGAGGAACGCAAGACCGAAAAGGCCAGCGCACAGATGTTCAATGCTCTGCTGCGCGGGCAGCTGTGAAAAACAATTCTTGACGAGCGAAAGGAGAAAAAACATGGCGGGACTCAACGTAAAAAACGGTGCTGTTACATACACCATCAACGGAAAGGGTGAGGTCACGTTCAACCCTACCGACGCCGATTTCATCAACCGGATGTATACGGCGTTTGACGCGATGGAAAAGAAGCAGGACGCCTATTACACGCAGATCAGTGAGCTTGCCGGAACGGCGGAAATGTTTGACTTTGCCCGGCGGCTGGATGAGGAGATGCGGGGTGTCCTCGACGAACTCTTTCAGGCTCCAATCAGTGAAATGGCCTTTGGCGGCATCAGCTGTTACGCCCTCGCCGACGGTCTGCCGCTGTGGTGTAACCTGGTGCTCGCGGTGATGGATGAGATCAACAACGCAGTAGAGCAGGAGAAGGAAACCACAAAAATGAATGAAAAGGTCAATAAATATCTCGTGAAGTACCAGAAGCAGCAGAAAAAGTAAGCATGAAGGGCGCAGAGGGGAAAATCTGTCCTCCTGCGCCCTTTGCATATTTCACACGGAAAGAAGGTATTAAATGTTAATTACAAGAGCCGATGGTTCGGTCGTGATCGAAGTCAATCTCGACGCCAGAGACGTGGACAAAGAACTCGCGAGGCTGAAAGCGAAGATCCTCCGCGCGGAAGAGGACTTAACGACAGGCAAGTATACAAAAAGCGTTCTGACCGCGCAAATTGAAAAGCAGACTGCGGCGGTTGAAAACGCCCAGATCCAGATGGACGGGCTAAAACTCCGATACGGGGAAGCGGAACAATCTGCACTGGCCTTGCAGGACGCGGAGCGCGAGGAAGTCGGCGTGCTCGACCGGCTGGCCGAGGCCCGAACAAAAGCGCAGAAGCGGATGGAACAGTTTGCACAGAGAATGAAGCGGCTGATCTCCGGTGCGCTTGTGTTCAACGTCGTGTCCTCCGGCCTGCGCAGCTTCACAAACTGGATGAAAAAGGTCATTCTCTCAAACGATGAAGCACGGGCCGTTATTGCACGGCTGGAAGGTGCACTGCTGACGATGATTCAACCGCTGGTCAGTGTGATCATCCCGGCATTCACTGCCTTTGTAAACGTCCTGACACAGGTGGTCACGGTGATCGCGCGTCTTGTCAGCGCCATTTTCGGCAAGACCTTTGAATCTTCGAAGGATGCTGCCGGGGCCTTGTACGATGAAGCGGATGCCCTTGACAGTGTGGGTTCCGCAGCGAAGGGCGCGGCGGGGGCGCTGGCTCCGTTTGATGAGATCAACACTCTGGCGGGAAATGCAGCGGGCGGCGTCGCATCGGCGATCTCCCCGGACTTCTCCGGGCTGGGGCTGTCCAGCCTGCCGGAGTGGCTGAAAAATCTGACGCTGGATTTGGAAGCAAAGATCTCACAGCTTCGCTTTTCGTGGGACAAGGGCGAAATCCTCAAAAATCAGGATGCATGGATCGTTGCCCTGACCGGAATTTTAGGCGCAGTCATCGGAACGATGTTCGGTGGACTTTCCGGCGGCATCATCGGTCTGCTGCTGGGCCTTTCCGTTGGCCTGATCAGCTGCACATTCCTTGACAAGCTCAAAAATCCGGAAAAGGTGAAGAAGGCTCTGATCGTGGCATTGGGCGCGTTGATCGGCGGAGCGTTAGGGCTTGCCTTCGGCGGGATCGTTGGCGGCGTCATCGGCCTGCTGCTCGGCGCTCTGGTCACGCTTATCTCGCTGGAATTTGCAAAAGGAAGCGAATCCAGCTGGGATAAAAACGACACCCTCGTGGCGGTGCTCAGTGCGATCCTCGGTGCTGTTCTCGGTGCGGCTTTCGGCGGCCTTGCGGGCGGTGTCATCGGCTTGCTACTGGGCGCGACGATCTCGTTTGTCGCTATCAAGTTCAAAGAGGGGGACTACGACAAGAGCAAAGCCATTGCGGCCTTGCGCGTGGCGCTGCTGGCGATCCTCGGCGCGGTGCTGGGTACGATGTTCGGCGGACTGGTAGGCGGCGTTATTGGCCTGCTGGTGGGCCTCACGATCGGGTTCACCTCCGTTGCCTTTGATGATAAACTCAAAGCGTCGGTGCGCTCCACGGCGCAGAAGGCGTTGAAAATTGCCATCACCACGATCATCGGCGCACTGATCGGCGCTGTGTTCGGGGGCGGCATCTTCGGCGGTATCATCGGCGGCGTCATTGGTCTGACCTTCGGCCTTGCGGTCACGCTCACCGACGCGAAGATCAAAAACGCGCTGGGCGGAGCCAAAACCAAAGGTACATCTTCCGGCGGCAAGATCCCCAGCGTCCAGTCTTTTGCACGGTCCGGCGTGGCGCTCCCACGTATCTCTCAGGAGGACATCCCCCGGCTGGCACGTGGTACGGTGGTTCCCCAAAACCGCGAGTTTTTGGCCGTGCTGGGTGACAACAAGCGCGAGACCGAGGTTGTTTCCCCGCTGTCCACCATGAAGCAGGCCGTTTTGGAAGCGCTGCGGGAAGCTGGCGGCGAAGGCCAGCCCATTGAAGTGAAGCTTTACCTTGACGGGAAGCAGATCGCCCGGAACCAGATCAAGCACATCAACGCGATCACGCAGGCCGCAGGTAAGCCGGTGCTGCTGGTGTAAGACGAAATGTAGATCCGTCCAATTCTGGATTGATCGTCCATGCTCGGGTTTTAAGGCCGTTTAAGGCGCTTCTCTGTGCTGGGGATACCGATATACCCAAACGCCGCAACCGCCAGCAGAGGGCCTGCAAATGAGAACGCCGGGGGTTTATCCCCCGGCGCTTGCTTTTGCGGACTCTGTTTCTCTAAGTTTTGGCGGATCAACCGGCGTTGTGGACGCGCAGAAGAATCTTCAAATCAACCCTTTGGCTTTCAATTCCTCCCACACTTCGGCCTGCTCTGCGGGTGTCAGTTTCCGCACAAGATCCAGACACAACGCTCTTAGCTCTTCCGTTGTCATGTCTTTGGCCTTCTGCCGCATGGCGTTTTGCAGGACTCTGGAGACGGTGCTCTTGTTTTTCCCGAACCGGCGGGCGATCTCGGTGACGCTAACCCCCTGTTCATGCAGAGCCAAATATTCCTGTTGGATCGCAGTCATCCCAGCACCTCCCGCACCTTTGCGAAGTACGCCGGGAGATTTTCCACGGACGGCTCAAAGCCGAACCGGGGCATGCTCCGCATCGCGGCGGCCACGGTGATCTCCCGCTCCCGCTCGTCCGTCATGGTGACGCCTAACAGGGGCACACGGCCCACAGGCGAGGAAATGAGTGCTATGTACTGTTTCATCTTGTGTTCCTCCTTGCTTTATCGGCGGGAGGCTGGTACAATGATCGTGCCAACCTCCCTTTGGTGGGTGGTGGTCAGGCTCTCTGTGCCGTGCTTTGGTCGGCGGTGGCGCAGAGGGCCTTCTTTTTTCTCCACAGGCGCAGAAGCTCTATCTTTTCGTCGGTCGTCAGAGCCAAGATCTCCTGTAAGCCCGGGTCGGGACGTTGGGCACAGCTGCTTTGCCCGCTGGGGATGTCCTCGCGGATGGGGTTGGTATCAGGCATCGGTATATCTCCTTTCTCAGTACAGCGTTTCATATATAGCGCAGTTCCCGGATGCGCCCGCTGAAAAAATGGTTGATGTTGTAGTCACAGTTCCGGTACTGCGTTCTGAAATGCCGGTCGATGATCGCCGGGTAGTTCTTCGGCTCGATCTCCACATAATCGCCGCCGACGCTGTCCTCATACAGATACGGCATGGCCCGGGTGATGCGGACGATCTGGCTGGCCCGGATGGGCGGGTGCGGTTTGCCGGTGTGGTTTTCGTAAGACTCGAAGTAGTACCGGAATACGTCCAGCACCTCTTCGAGACAGTATTTACCGCCGGGGAATACGCTGGCGGTGATCGCCGTGAACTTGTCAAAATCAAATATCATATCGTCTCCTTCGGCGCGGAGCGCTGGCGCTCCCTTTTACAAGGGGCGGTGTGCCGCCGCACACCCTTATAGAGCTTAGAGTTTCAGGTTTTTAGTTTTAGTTTATAGTTTAGGGTTTATAGTTTGTATTCCGCTGGTTTACCACTGGTATACGGCTGGTATCAGCCTTTGTGCCAGCGCTTATTGATATTATCCGCATTCCGTTTGCAGATCTCCTGATATCTGGCATTGTTCCGGTTGATGTCGGCCTGCATGATCTCAAAGACTTTCTCCGCGACACCGTCAAGGCCGCTGGGGGCCGTCCCGTAGAGATAATAATTGACGGTTGCTTTGATGGCCTTCGCCGCGTCGCTTTCCGGCATCAGGGAGAACATCAGCGCCGCTTCCCGGTAAGTCATGTAGCCCGGGGCTTCGTATTTGTCCTTGATCGCCATCATCCAGCCCTCTCAGGCAACCTGAAACCGGCGGACGGTGCTTTTTCTGGTGAACGCCTCCGCCACGTCCGGAAGAGCCTTTTTCAGGGCGCTGGCGTCGATTCTGGCGGTGGCCACGCTCTTCCACGTGATCTTATACTCCCCGGCCTGTACGGCCTCAGAATCGCCCATAAACGCCTTGATCGCGTCCTTGATGGTCTCGGCCTCCGCCTGCGCTTCTTCGATCAGTGCTTGGAGCTGGCGCAGCTCCCGGCACTTGCTTTCCAATTCGCTGGTGCTCATGTGTGTACCTCCTCAGTATTTCAGCGTGGGGGACCTCTTGCCGGGCCGGGGCGTGAGTCCGTTTCATGCCGCTGGCTTACTCGGGGAATGCGTTTCCCGGCCCGTTCGGGGTGTTTCCCTTGCTGTGAGTATAATATACACTATCTGCGCAGATATATCAACTGGCCATGTGCACATATTTACGCAGATATATTTGTGCAAAAACTATATATACGCAGATAGTTTTTGCGGTTATACTTAATATAGTGAAAATACGTTCGTTTTGCGAACGTCACCGAGGTGAAAATATGCCAGTATCAAAGGCACAGCAAAAAGCAGTTAATAAGTATATGGCTGCAAATTACGACCGCATCAACCTGACTGTACCCAAAGGACAGAAGGAAGTCATACAGGCCCACGCAGAAGCCAATGGCGAGAGCGTGAATGGCTTTATCAACCGGGCGATCGGGGAAGCGATGGGAACGGCCCCCGCAAAAGCCCACCAGAGCGCCGCAGGAACGCCGCACAGCTCCGGGGATATTCTTACACCCGAAGCGCTCAAAACGGCACAGGACGCGGCGGAGAAGGCCGGGGAGACAGTCCCGGAGTTTGTCGGGCGGGCCGTGGAGACGCAGGCGAAGCGGGACAAGGTGGCACTCGCCATCCGGCCCAAAGAAAAAGCCCCGGAGCATTTCGGGACCTGACATGGAAAACAGAAGTGGTCTTTGACGGTCCGACCAGAGCAGTGGATAGGAGACGCGCAAAATGATTTATGAGGACAAATATCACCTGACGCCGGAGCAGAGCCGGTTTCTTGCCAAAAAGAAATGGGATGAGAATGTTTACTGCGGCATGAAGATGGAAAACCGCGCCGTGACGTTTCCCCAGACAAAGACGATCCTTGAGGGCGTCAACGTCCCGAATGTGCGGCTGGATGATATTCAGGCCATTCTCAATATGCGGGACGCATGGCGCTATGTGCTGGACACGATGGGCGAGCCGGTGACGATGGAATACTGGTGCAAACTCAACGAGTATATCGCCCGCAATGAATCTTTGGAGTGGGGCAAGCTGCGGACTGGCCGGGTGGCGATCTCCGGCACGGACTATGTGCCGCCGGTTCCCACAGAAATGGCCGTCAGAGAAGAGCTGACCCACATCCTGACCGCAGATACCCCCGCCACCGAGCGGGCCTTGACGGCCTTTGTATGGGGCGCACGGGGGCAGTTCTTCTGGGACGGGAACAAGCGCACGAGTCTGGTCCTCGCCAATAAGATCATGCTGGAGGCCGGGGCCGGGATGCTGACCATCACCGAAGGGTATATCGAGCGGTTCAATACGCTGCTGGTGGAGTATTACAACACCGGAAACGCGGACGCGCTGAAAGCGTTCCTGTATGAAAACGCGATTCAGGGGCTGGAACTGGGGGGAGTCTCCGATTGCTGATATGCGGATAGTGACAATGTGGAACGGCCACTTGTTTTCTTGGCTTAAATCTGGTATATTATGAATAACAGAGTTGGTCGCTGTCCATGACCTCTTTTGTAAAAGGGAAGATGGTGTGTCAACTCTGAAAGTTGAGCCGATCGTGGCCCCCCTAAACCCGTTTTTAGCGGCTGGGCTGCGGTCGGCTTTTTGTTTTGCCGTTTCGACCTGTCCGGTTTTGATGGTTTCGACGGCGGCGGGGCGCTGGGGTTCGGGGATGTTTCGCCGCCCCAGCTGGTTCCGGCACATCCAGGCGATGGCGGCCCCAGAGCATAAAGAAAAGCCCCGGACGAATCCGGGACTTGACAAGAAGAGGGCTGCCGCCTATAATGAGCATAGAAAAGGCGCTGCGACAAGCGGTTAGCCCCTAACAAATGAAGATTTTTCTAAGCGAACTTAGAAACCGTCACTTGGCAGAGTGGCGGTTTCTGCTTTTTACGATGATCGTAACGGTAAACCGTCCGATATGTAACGTAATCCGCATGGCGTCACCCCCTCTCGGGGTTTGTGACTAACCGCCTGCCGTTCGTGCAGCGCCCCGCCCATAATGGGCTGTCAAGAGGATAGCATACCGCCTGTCGAAAATCAAGATTTTTGTCCCGTTTTGAGTTCAACAAAAATTCAACTCCATTACGAAAAGTTCAACTATTTTACCCAACGATACAAAACGATAATTTTTAGGAATCCAGTAATTGCAATACTTTGAGCCACATTAGCAAACGATAATAAACGCTTTTATCTGAACTCATAACCCGGAGGTCGGAGGTTCAAGTCCTCCCCCCGCAACCAAAAAGAGAGACACGATGAGAATCGTGTCTCTCTTTTTCAATATACCCAGTTTATTGACTCCGCCCGCAGGCGGGGCGGTCATTTCAACAGAAGGCGAGGACCTCCTGGAAAACAGATCCGGGAGGTCCTCGCTTTTTCGTTTATGGGGCCTGTACAGAGCCTATGGCCTAACCGATCATATGGTGCGGCAGGGCCGTGACGATGCCGGGGAACACAGTGCACAGGATGGTGACGGCGATGACGATCACCAGGAAGGGCACGACGCCCTTGTATACGTCCGTCATCTTGACGCCCGGCGGGACGATGCCGCGGATGAAGAACAGCGCGAAGCCGAAGGGCGGCGTCATGAAGCAGGTCTGCATCAGGACGGCCAGAGTGGCGCAGATCCAGAGCCGGTCCACGCCAAACTGATCGAGGATCGGGAGGAAGATGGGCAGGCAGATCATGACGATGCCGGTCCAGTCCAGGAAGCAGCCCATGATGAACACCAGCGCGTAGAGGATCGCGATGACGCCCCACTTGCCGATGCCCAGAGAGGACAGAAGGTTCATGATGACCACATCGCCGTCCAGAGACATGAAGATGCCGGTGAAGCAGCCTGCCATGAACAGGATGGAGAAGACCATGGCGCAGGTCTTGGCCGTCTCAATGATGGAGGTATAGAGCATCTTCCAGGAGAACTGGCGGTAGAAGATGGTGAGGATCAGCGCCATCACGGCGCCCACGCCGGAGGCCTCGGTGGGGGTAGCGATACCGGCAAAGATGGAGCCCAGCACGCCGAAGATCAGGATTAGGGGCGGGATCAGGTTGATCAGGGAGCCGGTGATCCGCTTCTTCAGAGGCATCTGGGCCAGCTCCTCCTTGGACATGGCGGGGCCGTAGTCCGGATGGATGTGGCAGATGACCAGCGTGTAAATGATGTAGCACAGGGAGAGCAGAAGGCCGGGAATAATGGCGGCGAAGAACAGCTGCCCCACGGAGATCTGCGCGTAGGAGCCCAGCGACACCAGCATGATGGACGGCGGGATCAGAATGCCCAGACAGCCGCCGGAGCAGATCAGGCCGCAGGTCAGGCTCTTGTTGTAATTGGAGCGGAGCAGCACGGGGAAGGACAGCATGCCCATGGTAACCACGGAGGCGCCGACGATGCCGGTGGTGGCCGCGAAAACGGTAGACACCAGAATAACGGCGACGCCGAGACCGCCCTTCAGCGGGCCCAGCAGGTAGCGGATGGACTCAAACAGTCCGTCGGCCACCTTCGAGTTGCTGAGCAGGTTTGCCATCAGAATGAACATTGGGATAGCCACGCTGCTGTAGCTGTTCATGCCGTCGTACACCTTGGTCAGCGAAATGGAGATCGCGTCCGTGCCGTAGGCGAGGAAGCCGAGCACCACGCCGATACCGCCCATGACGAAGCAGAGCTGCTGGCCCACCGCAAGGCCGATGATCATCAGAATGAACATGGCCGCGATGAAGAACACGGAAAGGGTGTAAGAATCCATTCCCATGGAAGAGATCAGGCTGGAAAGCCCATTGAGTATCGTTGACATATGGCTTTAACCCTCCTGTTCTTTCTTCACGAGGATGCTGAGCGAGCCGATGGGCTCGGGATCCTGCTTATGATTTTTGTAGTAGGTAATGATCCAGTTGAGTTCCTTGAGAAGCTCGGAGACGATCTGGATCCCCAGAAGGACCATGCCGATGAACAGGCACAGCTTCACGGGCCAGAGGATGGGCGCCCAGACGGAATAGCCCAGCTCGCCGGTGGTGTAGCTCTTCAGGAAGAAGGTGTAGGCTCTGGGGATCATGTACCAGGCGAAGGGGAGCTGAAGGATAATGGAGGAGATGAGGTGCAGCCAGTGGGCGGTGATGGGGCGGAGCCGCTCCACCAGCAGGTCCACGCGGACGAATGTCCCGTGCTGCATGCCCAGCGCCAGAATCATGACCGTGTAGCAGCCGAAGATCATGGTGATCAGGTCGGTGGTCCAGATCTGGGGCATGTGGAAGAAGCGTCTGAGCACGACCTCGCACATGATGACCGCCACGATTCCTACGATCAGGAAGCTGATCGCGCGGCCAAGCACGTCGTTGACCGTGTCAAGAACGCGGCAGATTTTTCGTAAAATACTCATTCAAAATAACCTCTCACTTCAAACGGGTGTCTTTGTGCTGAGTGCGGGATCAATCCTTCACAAAGCCGAAGCCATACCGGCCCAGCTGGCCGCGGTAGGGATCCACGATCTCGCGGTAGGCGGCCATGGAGTCGAGAATGTAGGAGATGTTGGGGTTCTTGGAAGCCTCATCCTCCAGGACCTTGTTGTACTCGGCCAGAATGGTGTTCAGGGAGTCGTCGTCCATCTGGGTGACGGTGACGCCGTCCTGCTCCACCATCTTGGTAGCAATCTTGGAGTCGTTCCACATGTACTCTGCCATCTTCTCGGCGCGGGTGATGCTGGCGGCCAGCGCGATGGCGTCCTTGTACTCCTGCGGCAGCTTGTCATAGGCATCCTTGTTGATCATGACGCCATTGACGCCGGCGGACTGGAACCAGCAGGGCTCGCACCAGTACTTGGCGACCTCGGTGAGGGCCAGGGACTCGTCGGCATAGGGGGTGGAGAACTCGCAGGCGTCGATAACGCCGCGCTGCATGGATTCATAGATCTCGGAACCGGAGACGGACACCACGCCGACGCCAAGGTTGCTCAGCGCACGGCCGGGGAGCACGCTGCCCATGCGCAGCTTCATGGTCTTCAGGTCTTCCAGCGTGTTGATGGGCTTGGAGGAACGGATGCCGGACTCAGACCAGGTGCAGGCGATGGGGAAGTAGACGATGTTGTACTGGCCGTAGATATGCTGGTAGACCTCGAGGCCGTCGGCCTGATTGATCCACAGGAAGTAGTCCATGCCGGTGAAGTTGTCTACGGTGGAGTTGAGCAGCTCGAAGGACGTGTCCTTGCCGGCCCAGTAAGCGGCACAGTCGCCGGCGGCCTGAACGGTGCCCTCGGAGACGTAGTCAAAGCACTGGTTGCCGGCACACAGCTCGCCTTCGCCGTAGTTGGTGATGGTGAACTTGCCGTTGGTGAGCATGCTGACCAGCTCGGCAAAGCGGGTGTCGCAGGTGAAGTGGACATTGCCGCTGCCCCAGGTGGAGGCCATCTTCCAGGTGACGACGGGGAGATCGTCGGTGGAGTCGCCGTTGGTGCTGGTCTGAGCCTGATTCATGGCTCCGCCGCCGTTATTGCCGTTACTGCTGCCGCAGGCAGAACAACCAAGAATAAACGCAAGAGACAGAATCAGAGCCAAAAATTTTTTCATAGTCATGGATAATTTCTCCTTTCTATTGCTGCGATGTTCAACTGTTATGCGGGGTACGGGCCTGGACAGGGGACGAAGCACAAGATGGGAAGTGGGAAGCAGGGCCGAACGCCGGGACGGAGACTTTTGACCAAAATGTTCAAAAGCGTCATATACTGCCGGCTGGCCTTTGGCAAAAACAGACTAACAAGAAAACGACCGCTTGTCTATTTCGGATTCGGTGAAGGAATGTTGAGTAAAAAGCAATGATTCCCTCCGGCTCTGAGAAAAGCCGGGGGGAATCATTGCTTGCGGAATCAGTGTTTATCCTGCTCCGGAGGAAGAGCCTGACGGCGCTCCACAAATGATTGGAACTCCTCTGCGGCAAAGGATTGAAACGAACCCTTTTTCCAGATCATGTAGATATTCCGCTTTGAAATGTCACCCTTCAGGTGGATGACGGACAGGTTGTTTTTGGAGATCGCGTCAAATCCGATGGGGATGAGCGCAATGCCCATGCCTTTTCGCACCATGCTGGCGATGGACCAGTCGTCGCTGAGCATCATGCTCGGCTGATAGACGTATCCGGCCTGCGCGAATACCCGCTCATAGTGGGGCAGGATGCCGGACGTGCCGTCAAAGCTGATGAATTTTTCGTTGGCGATCTCGTCCAGCGTCATAAACTCCCGCCCGCTCCAGGGATGGTCCGGCGGCACGATGAGGACGACTTCCTCTTCCATCACTTTCATGAACACAAGCGAGGCGTACTCCTCCGGGTCAAAATAGTCGGAGACAAAGCCGAAATCCACCTGATCGCTCAATACAAACTGGGCGACCTGTTTGGAGTACGCGTTCAGAATGCTGATCTGGACGGTGGGGTGCAGCTGGTAGAATTCCTTCACCAGGTCGGAGCATGTCTGCGCCGCGAATACCGGGATAGAGGCGATGCGCAGCAGACCGTGGGCGGCGTTGGACACCTTCTCCAATTCCTTGATGCCGTCATCAATGGTCTGGGTGGCGTGCTTGACGTAATTGAGGAACAGTTCCCCGTAATTTGTTAGGCGGACGTTTCGCCCGTTTTTCTGGAAGAGCGCCACATGCAACTCGTCCTCAAGGCTGGCGATGGCCCGGCTCAGCGCCGACGTGGTGATATACAGACGCTGGGCGGCGCGGGTGAAATGCTCTTCCTCCGCGACGATCTCAAAATATTTCAGATACTGCCAGTTCATAGATAAAACACCCCACCCACAATTGCATAATTTACAGAGAAAAACGTCGAAATAACAAGCTTATTGTATAAAAACGACATTTCAAAGTCAATGCCGACTTTTGCGCTTTACCGGGATATGGGTGCTGGCCCGGCGAAAAAACTGTTTGAATTTCGGAAAGGTTTTGTTGAACAAGGCGAAATAGACACGGGGCAGATGGGGGTGCTAATATGAAAATGCACAAAGTGGGAGGGAAGCCATGTAACTGCACACAGAAAAACCAATCAACTCAACTTCATTTTGTCAGGAGGGAGCGTTTTGGCTCAGGTTATCACCAGTGACGAGGCTGCAAGGCTGATCCGGGATGGCGATCACGTAGCAGTGTCCAGCTTTACCGCACTTTCTATGGCCGAGGATGTTTTCGTATCCATCGGCGAGCGTTATGAAAAAGAACAGCATCCCAAGAATATTTCCATTTATCACGTTTCCGGTGTGGGAGATTACAAGCCGGGCGGCCGCGGGCTGAACCACCTGGCCCATGAGGGCCTTATCGGACGGATCTACGGCGCCCATGCGGCCCCGTATCCCGACCTGTCTCCCATGATGGCCGACGGGCGGATCGAAACCTATATGGTGCCTCAGGGCGTCTGCTGCCACCTCATGCGGGCCATGGCCGGCGGCGAGGACGGCCTGCTGACCAAGGTCGGCCTGAACACCTTCGCGGACCCGCGTCTGGACGGGTGCAAGATCAACCAGAACTGCAAGGAAGACATCGTGGAGCTGGTGAACGTCTGCGGCAAGGAGCTTCTCTACTATAAGGCGTTCCCCATCGATATCTGCCTACTGAAGGCGACCTATGCGGACGAGGACGGCAACATCAGCTGTGAGAACGAGCCGCTGATCCTGGAGCAGCTTGAGGTCGCCGGCGCCACCCACCGCTGGGGCGGCAAGGTCGTGGTGCAGGTGCACAAGATCGTCAAGCGCGGCACGCTCCACCCCAGAAAGATCAAGATCCCCTCCGTGCTGGTGGATTACATCGTGGTGGGCCGGAAGGAGAACACATACCAGACCCATTTCTTCGAAGATGAAAAGCCGGAGCTCACCGGCGACCTGAAGGTTCCGGCGGAGGCCATTGAACCCATGCCCTTCGGCCTGCGGAAGATCGCGGCCCGCCGCGGCGCGCTGGAGATCAGGCCCGGCACCTTTGTCAACATCGGCGGCGGCATGTCCGAGGGCGTGGCCAACGTGGCGTCGGAAGAGGGCCTTGCCGACAAGATCCTTCTGGGCGTGGAGTCCGGCCTCATCGGCGGCGTGCCCGTGGTGGGCGCCATCGGAACGGCGTACAACCCGGAGGTCGTGATTCGCCAGCCGGAGTGCTTCGACCTGTATAACGGCGGCCTGCTGGACATCACGTTCCTGGGCAGCGCCCAGATCGACCGGGAGGGTAATGTAAACGTCACCAAGTTCAACGGCAAGGTGATCGGCCCCGGCGGCTTTGTGAACATCACGCAGAACACGAAGAGCATCCGCTTTATCGGCTCCTTCACCGGCGGCAAGACGGAGATCGAATCCGGGGATGGAACGCTGAAGGTCGTCAGCGACGGCAAGTTCCTGAAGTTTGTGGATCATGTGGAGCAGGTCAGCTTCTCCGGCAAGCAGGGCGTGGCCAACGGTCAGGATGTTCTGTATATCACGGAGCGCGCCGTGTTCCGGCTGGTCGAGGGCGGCATCATGCTCATTGAGATTGCGCCCGGCGTAGATCTGGAAAAGGACATCCTGAGCAAGATGGAATTCAGGCCGATGATCGCCGATGACCTGGAGCTCATGGACGAGCGCATCTTCATCGACCGGAAGATGGACCTGCAGTTTGACTGATCCGGAGCCAAAAATGTAATAGGAGAAGTGCGTGTTATGGGGAATGTCAAGACCCTGAAAATAGGCATGAAGGCGTATTTTTACAAAACCATCACTGAGTACGATGTATACACGTTTGCCGGGCTGACCGGGGATTACAGCCGTGTACATGTGGACAAGGAATTCGCGAAGGATTTCCGCTTCGGCCAGCAGATCGCCCATGGCCTGATCGCGGCCAGCTTCCCCTCGACCCTGATGGGAATGGAATTGCCCGGTTCCGGTACACTTTTCCTCGATCAGACCTGTGAGTTCAAGAAGCCGACGTTTTTTGGCGACACCATCACCTGTGAGCTTGAATTTACCGGCTGCGTGGAGAAGAAAAACTGCTATATCGGTGAATTCATCGGGACCTGCACCAACCAGCGGGGCGAAGTCGTCATAAGCGGGAAATATCATCAAATGATGTCCAAAGAATACTTTTATGTCGAGATGTGAGGACAAAGCTATGAGCCTTGATTATTCAAAGTGCCGCAGCGAGGAAGCTGCGTTTTACCGGGAGTTTGCCCAGCAGGAGATCAAGCCGTACTTCCACGTGCTGGAGGAGACCGGCGGAACGCCGCCGGAGCTGCTTGAGAAGATGGCGCGGGCGGAGCTTCTGGGCATCCCCATCCCCAAGGAGTACGGCGGGCTGGGAAAGGACTACATTTCCGCCACGCTGTGCATGGAGGAGTTGTCCAAGATCAGCCCGGCCACCGCGGGTATCATCAACGTAAGCTCTGAGCTGGTCTGCGGGGCCATTGAGAAGCACGGGACCGAAGCCCAGAAGCAGAAGTACATCGGGCCGATGGCCAGGGGAAGCGTCATCGGGGCCTTTGCCTTGACGGAGCCGGGGGCCGGCTCCGATACCGCCGGCGTCCGCACCGCGGCGGTGCTGGACGGGGAGCACTGGGTCCTCAATGGGACGAAGTGCTTCATCACCAACGCCGAGATCGCGTCCACCTTCCTGATCGCCGCGCTGACGGATATTGGGGAGGGCAAGCGGAAGATCTCCATGTTTATCGTGGAGAAGGACTATCCCGGCTTCCGCATCGGCAAGCACGAGGACAAGATGGGCATCCGCTCTTCGTCCACCTGCGAGCTGATCCTGGAAAACTGCATCGTTCCGAAGGAAAACCTGCTGGGCGAGCTGGGCAAGGGCCTGAAGGTGGCGCTGGGTTGTCTGGCCGGCGGCCGCGTCATGATCGCGGCGCAGGGCCTCGGCCTTGCACAGGGCTGCTGGGATGAGACGGTGGCCTATTTGAAGGCTCATAAAGAGGAGACGGAGAATGCCATCAACACCCAGCGGGTACAGTTTAAGCTGGCTGAGCTTCAGATCAGGATCGACGCAGCCCGCCTGATGGTGTACCGCGCGGCGGACCAGTGGAGCCGCGGAGAGGCGTTCGACACCGCGGCGGCCATGGCCAAGTATTATGCCACCGACGTGGCCAACGAGGTGGCCAGATCGTGCATCCAGCTGATGGGGCTGGACGGAGCGGAGTTCGGCACCAGAACGGAGCAGTTCTTCCGCGACGCGAAGATCACCGAGATCTACGAGGGAACCAACGAGATCCAGCTGATGGTCGTGGCGGGTCTGCTCGGCCTGAAGGCGTAAGGAGGACGGCATGAAAACGAAAATGTTTGTTTTGACCGAGGACCAGCAGATGGTCCGGGAGCTTGCCGAGGGCCTTGCGCAGAGCGAGATCCGCCCCCGGGCGGAGGAAGTGGATCACGCCAGCGTCTGCCCGGCGGAGGGCATGGCGGTGCTGGCAGAGGCGGGGCTGCTGGCCTGCACGGTGCCGGAGGAGTACGGCGGAGCCGGGCTGGACGCATGGAGCCAGATGTGCGTCATTGAGGAGACAGCCAAGGAGTGCGCCTCCACCGCGTGGGCGGTGGCCGCGTCCAGCGTGGCGGCAGAGTGTGTTCTGGCTCACGGCGGCGAAACGCTGAAGCGGGAGATGCTTCCCGCGCTGGTCAGCGGCCAGTTTGCCGCCGTGGCGGAGACCGCCGTGCAGGCGGAGCAGGACGGAGAGGGCTGGGCCCTCAGCGGCACCGCGCGCCATGTGTTGCTGGCGGCTGAGAGCAGCTGGTATCTGGTCAGCGCCGCGGCAGACGGCGCGGTCCGGTGGTTTGCCGTCAGAGGAGACGCCGCCGGGCTGCAGGTCCGGGCCGGCGAGCCCATGCTGGGTCTGAAGGGCTGTCCCATGGGTGACCTTGTTCTGGACCGCTGCCCGGGTGAAGTGCTGGACGCGAAGGCCGACAGCAGTGTGAAGGCCGCGTTGTTTCTGGCCAGCGCCGCGGTCAGCGAAGGCGTGGCTCAGGGCGCGCTGGCCGAGGCCGTGGCCTATGTGAACCAGCGCGTCCAGTTCGGAAAGACCATCGCGCAGTTTGAAAATACCCAGCAGGTCATGGCTGAGCTGCTGGCAAAGGCTCAGGCCGCCAGAGCGCTGGTGTGGGACGCCGCTGAGGTCAAAATGTCCGGCGATGATTATGGGGTCGTCGCCGCCATGGCCAAGATCGTCGCCAGCGACGCTGCCGGCATCATTACCCGCAAGTGCATCCAGTTCATGGGCGGCTACGGCTACAGCCGTGAGTATCCCGTGGAGCGCAAGATGCGGGATGCCAAGATGCTGGAGCTGGTGGGCGTCACCGCCGAGCAGGGAAAGGCTTCCGTGGCCGGGGCTGAGATCGTAGGAGCGTAAAGGAGAAAAAGCAATGCCTTTGATGACAAGTGAACAGTACGTAGAGAGTCTGGCGAAGATGAAGCGGAACATCTGGTTCCAGGGGAAGAAGATCGAGGATCCCATCAACGATCCCCTGCTGATCCCCTCCCGGAGATGTCTGGAGGAGACCTATGACATGGCCCTCATGCCGGAGTATGAGGATCTGATGACCGCGACCAGCCAGTTTACCGGCCATAAGGTCAACCGGTTCAACCACATTTATAACAGCATTGAGGACCTGAAAAAAAAGACCAAGATGCAGCGCCTCATGGGACGCCGCACCGGCGCCTGCTTCCAGCGGTGCGTCATTATGGATATGGCCAACGCCTTTTATCCCACCACCTATGAGATCGACGAGAAGTACGGCACCCACTATTTCGAGCGGTTCAAGGAATTCATCATCAAGTGTCAGGACGAGGACCTGATCGTGGCGGGCGCACTCACCGACCCCAAGGGCAGCCGCAGCGCGAAGATCGGCGGCGACGAGCAGGACAAGGACCTCTACCTCCACGTGGTGGAGCGCCGCCCCGACGGCGTGGTGGTCAACGGCGCCAAGTGCCATCTGACCGGCATCACCAACGCCCACGAGGTGGTGGTCCTGCCCACTCAGGCCATGCGCCCCGGGCAGGAGGATTACGCCATCGCATTCCATGTGCCGCTGGACGCCCCCGGCATCACCATGATCGTGGGCCGTCAGTCCTGCGACACCCGGAAGCTGGAGCCCGGCGCGGACATCGATCTGGGCAACGCCGCCTACGGCGGCGTGGAGGCCCTGACCATCTTTGACCACGTGTTCGTGCCAAACGAGAACATCTTCCTCAACGGCGAGGTGGATTTTGCCGGTATGCTGGTGGAGCTGTTCGCTGCCGGTCACCGCAACAGCTACGGCGGCTGCAAGTCCGGCGTGGGCGACGTGGCCATCGGCGCGGCCAGCCTGATCGCCCAGTACAATGGCACGGAGACGGCCAGCCACATCAAGGACAAGCTGGTGGAGATGACCCAGCTCAACGAGCAGCTCTACTGCGCCGGCATCGCCTCCGGCGCCGAGGGCTGGGAGACCAAGGCGGGCAACTATATGGTGGACCTGCTGTTGGCTAATGTGTGCAAGCTGAACGTCACCCGCTATCCCTATGAGATCGTCCGCCTGATGGAGGACATTGCCGGCGGCATCATGGTCACCGCCCCCTCCGAGGCGGATCTGAAGAGCCCCGAGGTCGGCAAGTATGTGGAGAAGTATCTGGTGGGTCACGGCGTGAATGCGGAGGACCGCCTGCGCTGCCTGCGCCTGTGCGAGAATCTGGCGCTGGGCACCGCCGCTGTGGGCTACCGCACCGAATCCATGCACGGCGCCGGTTCCCCTCAGGCCCAGAAGATCATGATCACCCGTCAGGGCAATTTCGAAATGAAGAAGGAACTGGCCAAGCGGATCGCGGGCATTGCCGAGTGACCCTGATGAGAAAACGCGGCGGCCCGGTTCCGGTTTTCCGGAACCGGGGCTGGCCGCACCATGAGTTGAAATGCTTTTTGATGAACAGGAGAATAACGATGGAAAATAAATCGATTTTATCCACGGCTACGGAACACCTTCATCTGGAAGAAGATAACGGCGTTGTGACCCTTACCATCAGCCGGCCCAAGCAGCTCAATTCCCTGAACTATGAGATCATGGGCGATCTGGAGAACCTCTTTATCCAGCTGGAAGCGGACCAGACGGTCCGGGGCGTGATCATCACCGGCGAGGGCCGCGGCTTTGTGGCCGGGGCGGACATTAATGAGATCTATGCCGACCGCGAGAACACGAACCGGAACGTGGGCATCCGTTTTCAGGACTACCTGACGAAGGTCCACCGCACCTACAACTGTATCGCGAATCTGTCCAAGCCCGTGATCGCCGCCGTGAACGGCTTTGCGCTGGGCGGCGGCTGCGAGCTGGCGCTGTGCTGCGACATCATTATTGCCAGCACCAAGGCGAAGTTCGGCCTGCCCGAGGCGAAGCTGGGCATCATCCCCACCTATATGGGGACTCAGCGCCTGCCCCGCGCCATTGGCACACTCAAGGCGAAGGAACTGATGTATACCTCCCGCTTTATGGACGGGCAGGAGGCGGCGGCCTGCGGGCTGGCTAACCAGTGCGTGGAGCCGGAGGAACTGCTCCCTGCCGCCCGTGCGATGATGGACACCATTCTCCAGCGTGCGCCCCTGAGCATCCGCTACATGAAGCTGGCGGTAAACAACGGGAGCGAAATGCCGCTGGCGGAAGCCTGCGAGTACGAGCGCGCTCTGGGCGGCCTGTGTCTGGCCACTGACGACTGTAAGGAAGGCGTGGATGCGTTCGTTGAGAAGCGCGATCCGCATTTCCAGAACAAGTAAGGATAAACGCAATGGGCCCGAGTGGCCGCGGCATATGAGATCATCGGCCGCAGAACAGCGGAAAAGGAGCGAATATATATGAAAAACTTCAAGTTGGTCAAACCGGAGCAGGAGGATATCCTGAGCCTGCTCAAGACGATCGCGGAAAAGGAACTGGCCCCCAAGGTGGCCGAGCTTGACGAAAAGGGCGAGTTCCCCATGGATGTGTTCAACAAGTTCTGCGACGCGGGACTTTATGCCATGAACATTCCCGAGGAATACGGCGGGCTGGGCCTTGACCTGAAGACCCGGGTGCTGCTCCACGAGGAGCTGGGCAAGGTGGACGCCGGTTTCTCCTTCGCGTTCTTCATCAACAGCAACAACGCGGACATCGTTCTCGATTACAGCACCAGCGACGCGCAGAAGGAGTACATCGCCAAGAAGGTCATGGAGGACCGTGCGCTCATCTCCGTGTGCATCACCGAACCCAACGCCGGTTCTGACGCCGCTGCGATGACGACCACCGCCGTCCGCGACGGGGACGATTACATCCTGAACGGCACCAAGTGCTTCATCTCCGGAGCTCCGCTGGCCGACATTTTCATTGTCTGCGCAAAGACCGACAAGACCAAGGGTGCCAAGGGGATCTCCCTGTTCCTGGTCGAGCGGAAGGACGGCGTCAAGGTCGGCAAAGAGGAAAACAAGATGGGCATCCGCCTGTCCAGCACCTCCGAGGTGATTTTGGAGGATGTGCGTGTTCCCGCTTCCGCGATGATCGGTGAAGAGGGCAAGGGCTTTAAGTATATCATGGGCTATCTGGAGCATGTCCGCTTTACCACCATGGCGTGCGGCCTGGGCGCCGCGCAGCATGCGCTGGATCTGGCGGTGGACTACGCCAAGACCCGCGTTCAGTTCGGCAAGCCGATCATTGAGAATCAGGCGCTGGCCTTCAAGCTGTCCGACATCCATATCCGCATCAGCGCGGCCAGATCCATGCTCCAATATGCGGCCGCCGTGGCCGACGCGCACCTGCCCATGGAGGATGTCAGCCCCGCCACCAAGGTGTTCGTGTCCGACACGACGGTGTGGGCCTGCAACGAGGCCCTTCAGGTCTTTGGCGGGTACGGCTATATGAGAGAATATCCCATGGAGAAGCTCTACCGGGATGCGAGAATTTTCCCGATCTTTGAGGGCACCAACGAGATCCAGAAGCTGGTCATCGCCCGTCTGCTGGAAAAGGGCTGAGCCGCTGCCGGAGCACATCCGGCAGCTGCCCGGATGAAATAAGTGCCGCGAGGTGATTTTGTGTTGGATCATGGGAAATGCGGAAGATCCTGCGTTGACTGCGGGTCGATCAAATGCGATACCGGACGGGGAAATTACCCGGATGATTTCTGCCTGACGACAATGCTGGATGAGGAAGAAAAAGGCGCGTTGATGGAGCTGTACGGTGACCCGGTGAACAAGGCCGTTATGACGCAGGCCGCGCAGATCGAGTATGACGGATACTGCCGACTGACCCGGGTGGAGGAGACGGTCGAGTTTGCCCGGCGGATGGGCTTCCGCAGAATCGGGATCGCGACCTGCGCGGGACTGATACAGGAGAGCAGGGCCCTGACGCGCATCCTTCGGGAAAACGGCTTCGAAGTGTTCGGAACTGTCTGCAAGGCCGGCGCGATCGACAAGACTCAGGTGGGGATCGCGCCGGAGTGCGAGAGCATAGGCCCGCATATGTGCAATCCCATCCTTCAGGCCAGACAGCTTGCCAGAGACAGGACGGAGTTCAATATTGTGGTCGGCCTCTGCGTGGGCCATGACAGCCTGTTTTATAAGTACACGGAAAGCCTGACGACCACCTTGGTCGTAAAAGACCGCGTGACCGTGCATAATCCCGCCGCAGTGCTCTATGCGGCAAACGGCTACTATAAAAAGAAGCTGAACGCCCTTTCGGAGGATGCGCCGCGGGAGTGAGCCGAGCGCATCCATCCGTGTGGGGCATATATAAGAAAGGTATCCGACAAGCATGGAAGTCAGAGAAGCGATCAAAAAGCGAAGAAGCATACGGCGGTATAAGGACACGCCCATCCCGGAGCAGGACCTGATGGAAATTCTGGAGGCGGGGCTGTACGCGCCGTCAGCAGTGAACCTTCAGCCATGGTATGTTGTGGCCATCCGCAGCGCGGAGGGCCGGAAGAAACTGGAGGAGACGATGGCCCACGTCTCCCGAGTGATGGAGCCCTCTCTGCGGGAGCGGTTTGCGAAGCATCCCGAGGTGGCGGCGGAGAGCACGAGGTTTATCCGGCAGCTGGGCGGTGCGCCCCTGTACATTCTGGTGTTTCAGATGAAGGACGAGTACAAAAAAACCGCCTCCACCATTACGCAGAGCGTGGCAGCTGCCATCGAGAACATGCTGCTGGCCGCCACGGAAAAGGGGCTCGGGAGCTGCTGGCTCACCGCGCCGGTGGAGGCCGGGGCCGGAGATCAGCTCAGAGAGACCTTCGCGCCGGAAAAAGGAGAGTTGGTCGCGCTCCTCACTCTGGGGTATCCGGAAGTGATCCCCGAAATGCCGAAGAGAAAGCAGGGACGCTATGTCATCCTCTGAGGGGTGCCGTATCAGCGTCCAAAAAGGAGATCGTTGTGAAATGAAAGAAGTAGTAATCGTCTCGGCGGCGCGGACGCCGTTCGGGAAGTTCGGCGGCGGGCTGAAGGGGCTGCAGGCCAGCGACCTTGGCGGTCTGGCCATTAAAGAGGCCCTGAAGCGGGCCAACATCACCGGCGAGCAGGTGGACGAAGTGGTGTACGGCACCGTCATCGCCGCCGGTCAGGGGCAGGTGCCCGGCCGTCAGGCCTCTGTCAAGGGGGGCATCCCCCACACCGTGCCCGTGGTCACCATCAACAAGGTGTGCGGCTCCGCTCTGAAGGCCGTCACCATCGGCGCACAGATGATCAAGGCCGGGGATGCCGACGTGGTAGTGTGCGGCGGCATGGAGTCCATGTCCAACGCCCCCTATCTGGTGAAGGAGACCCGCTGGGGCTCCCGCATGAACGACATCAAGATGAAGGACGCCATGGTGCTGGACGGCCTGTGGTGCCCGGAGAACGACGTGCACATGGCGGTCATCGGCGGGGCCGTGGCCGGAGAGTACGGCGTCACCCGTGAGATGCAGGACCAGTGGTCCTACCGCAGCCAGATGAAGTGGGCCGAGGGCGAGGCCAAGGGGGCCTTCGACGAGGAGCGCTTCCCCGTGGAGGTCGCGGGCAAGAAGGGCAAGGTCACCGTGGTGGATAAGGACGAGGCCCCCCGCCCGGATACCACGCTGGAGGGCCTGGCCAAGCTGCCTGTCCTCTTTACCAAGGACGGCACCATTACCGCCGGCAACGCCCCCGGCACCAACGACGGCGCTTCCGCCGTGGTCATCATGAGCCGGGAGAAGGCCGAGGAGCTGGGCGCGCCCATTCTCGCCGTGATCCGCGGCTACGCGCAGGCCAGCCGGGAGTCCCGCTACATCGCCACCGTCCCCGGCCTTGCCATCCAGAAGCTCATGGAGAAGAACGGCCTCAACGTCGCGGACTTTGACGTGATGGAGATCAACGAGGCCTTCGCCGCCGTGCCGCTGGTGTCCTGTCTGGGCATCCTCAAGATGACCCCGGAGGAGATGGACGCCAAGGTAAATGTCAACGGTGGCGCGGTGGCCGTGGGCCACCCCATCGGCGCCACCGGCGCCCGCATCCTGATGACCATGATCTATGAGCTCAAGCGCTCCGGCAAGAAGTCCGGCGTGTGCGCCATCTGCTCCGGCATGGCTCAGGGCGACGCCGTCTGGATCGAAGTGGAATAAACAGGGGAGGACATCAAACATGAGCATTCAGACTGTTATGGTCATCGGCGCGGGCCAGATGGGCGGCGGTATCGCCCAGATCATGGCGCAGGCCGGGCACAAGACCTATCTCAACGACGTAAATCTGGACATCGTCAACAGCCGCATCGCCTTCATCGAGAAGCTGCTGACCAAGGACGTGTCCAAGGGAAAGATCACCGAGGAGCAGAAGGCCGCGGCGCTGGCCAACCTGATCCCCTCTGACGACCAGCACGACGCTGCGGACTGCGACCTCGTGGTGGAGGCCATCGTGGAGAACATGGAGATCAAGGCCAAGGTGTTCAAAAATCTGGACGGAATCTGCAAGCCGTCCTGTATTCTGGCCTCCAACACCTCATCTCTGCCCATCACGGAGATCGCCGCCGTCACCCAGCGGCCGGAAAAGGTCATCGGCATGCACTTCATGAATCCGGTGCCCGTGATGAAGCTGGTGGAGATCATCCGTGGTCTTGCCACCTCGGACGAGACCTATGAGATCATCAAAAACGAGTCTCTGGCCCTGAACAAGACCCCGGTGGAGGTCCGGGACGTGCCGGGCTTCATCTCCAACCGGGTGCTTCAGATCATGATCAACGAGGCCATCTACTGCCTGTACGAGGGCGTGGCCACCGCCGAGGACATCGACACCGTGATGAAGCTGGGCATGAACCACCCCATGGGTCCCCTTCAGCTGGCGGACTTCATCGGTCTGGACACCGTGCTGGCCATTATGGAGACGCTGTACGAGGGCTACGCGGACTGTAAGTACCGGCCCTGCCCGCTGCTGCGGCAGTATGTGAAGGCCGGCTGGCTGGGCAAGAAGTCCGGCCGTGGCTTCTACCGGTACGACTGAGCGCGGCGGAGGGTACCCTGTGAACAATTGCGTAAATTGTACCGTTGAAAAAGGGGTCGCCATCGTGGTCATCGACCGGCCGGAGGCCCTCAACGCTCTGAATCAGCAGGTGCTGGTCGGGTTGTACGACACCATGGACGCGCTGGATAAAAACCCGGAGGTCAAGGTCGTGATCCTCACCGGCGCGGGGCAGAAGGCCTTTGCGGCGGGGGCGGACATCGCCGCCATGAGCGCCATGGACCCTAACGAGGCGATGATTTTTTCCCAAACCGGCCACCGCACCATGGACAAGGTGGCGGATATGCGGCCCTTTGTCATCGCTGCGGTGAACGGCTACGCGCTGGGCGGCGGCTGCGAGCTGGCCATGGCCTGCGACATCCGCGTGGCCAGTGAGAAGGCCCGCTTCGGTATCCCGGAGGTGACGCTGGGGGTTGTCCCCGGCTTCGGCGGGACCCAGCGGCTGCCCCGGTTGGTGGGGCTGGGTCGGGCCAAGGAACTGCTGGCCACCGGCCGTCAGGTCAGGGCGGAGGAAGCCTTCCGCATCGGCCTTGTCAACGAGGTGACGGCGCCGGAGGATCTGCTGTCCCGCTGCATGGAGTTGGCGGAGCAGATTGCGGCAAACAGCACCGGCGCCATCGCGCTGGGCAAGCGAGCCATGGCCGCCGGCGCGGAGACAGATCTTTCCCATGGGCTGGAGTTGGAGCGGCAGGCCTTTGCCCTCACCTTTGCCAGCCCGGATCAGGCGGAGGGCATGGCCGCCTTCCTCGGAAAGCGGAAGGCGGAATTCAAGTAAGATCAACAGAAGGGATGACCGGATGATGGACCGCAATGCGGTGGAGCAGGTACTGGCGCGGCGGGTGCGCCCCATGCTGGCCCGGCACGGCGGGGACCTGCGGCTGGTGGAGACCGGTGAGGACGGCAGTGTCACACTGGAGCTTCTTGGGGCCTGTGCCGGTTGTCCCTCCGCAGATCTGAGCATGAAGGGACTTGTAGAGAAGATCCTGCGGGAAGAATTCCCGGAGCTTCGCCGGGTGGAGCTGTTCCAGCCGGTGCCGGAGGACCTGCTGGCGCAAGCGCGGGCGCTCCTGCGGAGCGGAAGGGCATGAAGCGCGCGGTGAAATACTGCGGCGGCTGCCGGGCGGCCTATGACCGGCGGGCCTGTGTGCGGCAGCTGGAGGAGAAGCTGGGGCAGAGCCTCTGCCCGGCGGAGCCGGGCGCTGAATACGACGTACTTTATGTTGTGTGCGGCTGTACCGCCAGATGTGCGGACATTGCCGCCATCCGGGCGGGGAAGATCATCGTGATCGACGGGCCCGGACAGGAATTTGAGATAAAAAATAACTGAAACACTTGGAAAGTGAGGAAGCAAATGAACATACTGGTATGTGTAAAACAGGTGCCGGACACGACGGAGATCAAGATCGATCCGGTGAAGA
>CAKUKL010000002.1 GCA_934662925.1 uncultured Oscillospiraceae bacterium
TTTTTACCCCCCCCCCCCAGCAAATTGCACAAAATTAGCCTGCTTATTTTGTGGCCATGTGTAGAATATATCATTTCCGCTTGACAGAACGTTCAACAAGTAGTTAAATTCACTTGACTGAACGTTCAATAACATGACGGGTTTCACAAAAATTCGCCAGTATCTTCTATCCGGATAGTGAAACTGTTAAGGGGGACTTTTATGGCTCAAGAGCTGAAAACGGTGCAGCTGGAGGACGGTCTGTGGATGATCGACGACGGTATCTGTCACTGCTATCTGGTGACCGGCCGTGACCGCGCCATCCTGTTGGACACCGGTCTCGGCGTCGGAAATATCCGGGAAACCGCCGCCGGGATCACCGATCTTCCGCTGACACTGGTGATCACCCACGAGCACATGGACCATCTGGGCGGCGTTTCGCTGTTCACCGACGCGTACATCAGCGAGATCGAGGCCGGGTGCCTGCCTGACTCGGTCACCGCGCACTACGTGAAGGACGGCGACCTGTTCGACCTCGGCGGCCGTGTGCTGGAGGTCATGGCCCTGCCGGGCCACAGCGTGGGCAGCATCGCGCTGCTCAACCGGGCCGAAGGCTATCTGCTCTCCGGCGACCTGTTCGAATCGGAAAAGATCCTGCTCCACTGCCCCACCAGCGACCCGGAGCAGTATTTCGGCTCCCTCAAGCGGGTGCTGGCCCTCCGGGACCAGGTCACCCGGCTGTATCCCGCCCATCTGGAATACCCGCTGGGCATGGATCTGGTGGAAAAGGTGTACGCCTGCGTGGCGGAATACCTCACCGGCAAGCACGAGGCAGAGCCGTACCTGCTGGTCATCCCCGGAAAGGAAGTCTGGGTCCGCCAGTTCACCTACGGCGGGATCTCCATTACGCTCCGGAACTGACGCAAACCGTCCTACTGTCGTATCGATATGAAACTGTATGAAACAGAGAGGGTGTAAGTTTTGAATAAACTGTTTAGTAAAGGCCCGGCCTACTACGTACACTGCGTGATTTCCCTGTTCCTGATGTTCGTCCTTCCCCACCTTGTGACCGTCTCCGGTGAGAGCGGCCTGACCCAGACCGGCGCCGAGATGCTGTGCGTCCTGGCCGGCATGGTGTGGGGCTATCTGTTCTGCGGCATGATCTTCTCCGGCATCTTCACGCTGCTGGCCATGGGCCTGACCTCCTACACGTCCGTATACGGCGCGCTGGGCGCCGCCTTCGGCAGCCCCGTGCTGTGGATGATGGTGGCCTTCGGCGGCTACTGCGGCATCTTCAGCGCCTCCGGCGTCAGCGACTGGATGGCCAAGAAGATCATCAGCGCCAAGATCGGCCACGGTCATCCGTGGATCCTCGCCGCGCTGGTGTTCCTGTCCATGTTCATCATCGGCGGCTTCACCGTCGGCCTGGTCATGATGTTCGCCGTCTGGGAGATCATCTACAAGATGGGCGAGAACTGGGGCCTCGGCAAGGACAGCGACTACATGAAGTTCCTCATCGCCGGCATCCCCTTCGTGGTGCTGCTGTGCGGCTCCTGCCTGCCCTTCTCCGCGTACTCCATCTCCTACATCGGCATCCACGAGAGCTACACCGGTCAGGTGTGGAGCGGCGCTCAGTACACCGGCTTCGTCCTGCCCCTGATGCTCATCAGCATGTTCGCGTACATTCTCGTCGCCCGCTTCCTGTTCAAGATCGACACCAAGGTCATCAAGGAGTACCGTGTCGAGTTTGACATCCCCAAGCTGACCACCTATCAGAAAATCGTTCTGGCCTCTCTGATCGTGCTGGTCGTGGCCTGCTTCGCCGTGTCCGTGCTGCCCGCCTCCTGGGGCATCACCATTTTCCTGAACAAGCTGGGCGTGTTCGGCATCATCTTCGCCATTGACGCCATTCTGGCCATGTGCGCCTTCGCGCAGGGCGAGCCGTTCAGCAAGTCCATGGCCAAGGGCCTGTCCTTCGACCTGTACTTCGGTCTGGGCGCCGTCATGGCCATCGCCGCCGCCATCTCCTCCCCCGACTGCGGCATCTCCGCGTGGCTGGAGGGCCTGCTGACCCCCATCGCCTCCAACATGAGCTCCACCGTGTTCATCATCTTCATCCTGCTGATGGCCGCCGTCCTGACCCAGATCTCCAGCAACACCGTGGTCATCGTCCTCTTCGCCACCATCGTCTACTCCATGGCCGATAAGATGGGCTACAACCCCGGCGTGGTGTTCCTGCTGCTGACCTGCGTGGGCAACACCGCCGTGGTCACCCCCGCCGCCTGCCCTGTGGCCGGCATCGGCTTCGCCAACGAGTGGCTGACCTCCAAGGACGCCACCAAGTACGGCGTCGTGGAGTGCCTTGTGACCTTCATCGTCTGTCTGGTCATCGGCATCCCTCTGGGCGCCATCATGTTCTGATCATACCACACAATTTGTCCAAAAAACCATCCAGATACCCACCGGCTTATGCCGGTGGGTATCTGCAAATCCACACAAAAAAGTGACAGGAGCGTTTGCAGATGAAGCGGATATCCGACCCCCTTCCCATCGGGAAAAAGCTCGTACTGAAAAACAGGCTGGCCCGGAGCGGTACCCATGACGCCATCTCCTACGGCGGCCATCTCACGCCCCAGGTGGGGAAAATTTATCACGATCTGGCCGCCGGCGGCGTGGGCATGATCATCACCGGACAGACGGAGGTATCCCGCAGCGGCGGCACCGCCGACTGCGCCGTCCGGGCCTATCTGCCGGAGTATGAGACAGAGCTGCGGGCCATCGCGGACAACGTGCATGCCTGCGGCAGCGTGCTGATCGTCCAGCTCAACCACGGCGGCATCAAGTCCCGGTCCCAGCCCAACCCGCTCGTAGGTCCTTCCCCCTGCGAGCCCGCCCCCGGCGTGACAGTGCGGGCACTGACAGAGGACGAGATCGCCGGCATTGTGGCCGACTTCGCCCGGGCGGCGGTGAAAAGCCACGCCGCCGGAGCGGACGGCGTCCAGATCCACAACGCCCACGGCTACCTGCTGGCCACCTTCTACTCTCCCAAAACCAACCGCCGCACCGACCGGTACGGCGGCAGCCGGGAGAACCGCGCCCGCATTATTTTCGAGATCTACGACGCCATCCGCGCCGCCGTTCCCGACCCCGGCTTCGTGGTGGGCATCAAGACCAACCTGTCCGACCTGATCGAGCCGTCCATCTCCGCGGAGGACTCTCTCTGGCTGTGTCAGGAGCTGGAGCGCCGGGGGCTGGACTTCGCGGAGTTCAGCTGCGGCCTCATGCCCGGCGGACCCGGCCCGGCGGCCTTCCTGCCCATGCCAGAGGAGCCGTGGCAGCCTATTTTCTACCGGGCTACGGCGGACATGGCCCGGCAGCTCACCATCCCGGTATTTGCCGTCAATGGCTACCGGGTGCCGGATGACATTGAGCGATGCCTGAACGAGAGCGAAATCCAGGGCATTTCCCTGTGCCGCCCCCTGATCCGGGAGCCGGATCTCCCCCGCCGCTGGCTGTCCGGCGACAGAAGTCCCGCCCGCTGCACCTCCTGCGGCGCCTGCGAGGCGGACACCAACTGGATCCAGCGCTGTGAGAAAAAGCCGGACGTGGTGCCGGAAGTCAAATGGTTCGGCTGCCCGCTGGAGCAGCGCCGTCCCCGCACCGCGGCGCTTTCCTGACCACAGAGAGGAGAACACACCTATGAGTCTGACCTATCCCTGGTACAAAAAGGGGGCGAGGCCCCTGCCCGCCGCCGTGGCCGGCCTGCCCTGTCTGGAGGCCGAGCTGTGGCGGGAGGTCTGCCCCGGCTCGGAGCTGTCCGTCAGTCTGGAGGGCCCCATTTTCGACACCGCCGGAAATTTTTATTTCTGCTGCAACGCCGTGGACCCCGCCATCGGCGAAAAAGTCATGAAGATCACTCCCGACGGGGAGATGACCGAGTTCTTCCGCCGCCCCGGCATGCGCATCACCGGCCTTGCCATCCACAAGGACGGCCGGATCTTCGGTGCGGATCTGCGGGGCCATATCGTCATTCTTCAGCCGGACGGCACCTGTGAACGGGCCATCCCCATCCGGACGCCGGAGGGCGCCTTTATGGCTCCTGACGACCTTGTATTTGACGACCGGGGCAACCTCTACTTCACCGACCTCCGGGGCTGGCCGGGGGATCCTGCCGGCGGCCTGTACCGGATGACCGCCGAGTCGGATTACGCCGGCTTTGAACTGGTGCTGGGCAATCTGTGCGGCCCCAACGGCATCTCCTTCACCCCGGATTACAAGGCGCTGTGGATCGGCGAGAGCGGCCGCAAGTGCCTGACCCGCATCGAACTGCTGCCCGATGGGACGCCCAACTTCCACGGCGGCATCAACGTCATCCCCATGAGTCTCGGCGTCGGCATTCCCGACTCCAACAAGGTGGACTCCGACGGCAACGTCTATCAGGCGGTGGTCAAGTCCGGCCGGGTGGCCATTTTCGACCCCAACGGCATCCAGCTGGCCAATGTGCTCATCCCCGGCCGGGACGAGGGGCTGCATCTCATGTCGTCCAATCTGGTCATCCGGCCGGGCACTGACGAGTGCTACTGCGTGGCCGGAGGCGAGCCGGGCAATCCGGTGGGGGCGGCGATTTTCCGCTTCCGGGCGCTGGCCCCGGCGCAGGAGCTCTATTCCCACATGTAACTAAACCGGCGGAGGGCGCTCCGTCGCCCTCCGCACCGCAAAACAGGAGGATATGAAATGGATTTTCAGGTATATAACCCTTCCGAAGGCGTCTGGCTGCTGGATGAGACCGGCGCCGTCACCCTCACCCTCATCGCCGGTAAGGACCGCGCCGTCCTGCTGGACACCGGCTTCGATCAGGGCGAGCTGCCCGGCCTCGTCCGGGAGCTGACCCCTCTGCCCGTCATGCTGGTCCACACCCACTCTCACGTGGATCACACCACCGGCGACCGCTTCTGGTCCGAGGCGTGGATCCATCCCGCCGATCTGGACGAGCTCCGCGGACAGCCCTGGGGCGCCGGTATGACGCTCCACACGCTGGAGGACGGCGAGACGATCGACCTCGGCGGCCGCGTGCTGGAGGTCATCCACCTGCCCGGCCACACCCCGGGCAGCATCGTCCTGCTGGACCGGAATTCCCGCGCCCTGTTCGCCGGCGACGCCATCATGGCCGGCACCGTGCCCATCAACAAGTACCCCGCTTCCGCGGCCGATTTTGCCGCCAGCATGGACCGCATCTACGACCGCCGGGGCGAGTTCGATGTGATCTATCCCGCCCACCGGGCGTGGCCGCTGACTCATCGGGATCTGGCCGACCTGCGGGACTGCGCCCGCAAGGCGCTGGAGGGCACGGAGGAAATGACCGAGTTCTCCCTGTCCATCATCACCCCCGACCGGACGGAGCTGGATCTTCGCCGCCGGGGCTATGAACAGGGCCGCACCTCCGTCACCATGGAGATCCTGAATTTCCCGGGAAAAAAGTGACCTCCCCCGGAAATCTCAAAATTATGCGGGCTAATTGCCCAAAAACGAATTGACAACCCGTTCAACTCGTGGTACTATTGCTTTGTTATTAAACGTTCAATCAATAAGTCAATTCTTTATCAATCTGAGAATGGAGGTCCTGGCATGGGACAGAAGCTGTTTCGGGAAGATGTATTTGCCCTGAAGGACGGGAAGCCCGTCGCAGTCGGCAGCAAATGCAGAAAGTGCGGCGCGATCTCCTTCCCCAAGAACGACCTGTGTGTGTTCTGTCTGGCGGAAGGCGAGATGGATGAGGTAGAGCTGGAGCACAAGGGTACGCTGTACTCCTACTCCACCACCCTCAGAAATGTGGGCAACTGGAAAGCCCCCTTCACCACCGGCATCGTGTGGCTGGAGGATCAGAAGGTCTCCCTTGTCTCTCCGCTGCTGAAGGACGAGGACGACGAATACCGCTGCGGCGCAGAGGTCGAGATGGTCATCGACAAGTACTACGACGATGGCGAGGACGAGGTCATCGGCTACAAATTCAAGCAGATCAAAGCCGGAGGTGACAAGTAATGCGTGACGTATATGTGATCGGCATCGGCCAGACCATGTTCGGCAAGATGCCCCAGTACACCCCCATCCAGCTGGGCACCATGGCTGTCCGGGCCGCGCTGGAGGACTCCGGCATCGACCGCCGGGACATTCAGGTGGCCTACGCTTCCCGCGTACACGACGCCACCCAGACCGTTGAGGACATCATGAAGAATGTCGGCGTCACCGACATCGAGATGCACAACTGCGAAAACGCCTGCGCTTCCGGCGGCACCGCCTTCCACCTGTGCTGGAAGGACATCGCCCTCGGCATGTACGACGTGGGTCTGGTGGTCGGCTGCGAGTCCATGACCACCTGCTCCAAGTCCGGCGGCCTCGTCGGCGTGGCCGGCGGCGACCTGAACGGCGACATGGGCATTACGATGCCCTCCAACCACGCCATGATCGCCCGCCGCCTGATGGTGGAGCGCGGTCTGACTATGGAAGATCTGGCCTATCCCTCCGAGAAGGCCCACCGCAACGCTCAGGGCAACCCCTACGCCCACTACCGCAAGCTGCTGTCCATCGAGGACATCGTCAACGGCAAGATGATCTGCGACCCCATCACCAACCTGATGTGCTGCCCGCAGTCCGACGGCGCGGCCTGCGTCATCATCTGCTCCAAGGAGTACGCCATGAAGCACACCACCCGGCTGGTGCAGGTGGCCACCTCCACGGTCCACACCGCCGCTTACCTGCCTTGGAATCAGGACATCACCGACCGCCCCTGCCTGGATAAGCTGTGCGAGCTGACTTACCAGAAGGCCGGCGTCGATCCCAAGGAACTGGACCTCATCGAGATTCACGACGCCTTCTCCGAGGAGGAGATCTTCTCCTACGAGTGTCTGGGCCTGTGCCCCCGGGGCGAGGCGGCCAAGTTCATCCGCGACGGCGGCCCCGAGATCAACGGCGCTTCCCCGGTGAACCCCTCCGGCGGCCTGCTGTCCCTTGGCCATCCGCTGGGCGCCTCCGGCGTCCGCGTGGTGTGCGAGGTCACTCAGCACCTCCGCGGCACCGCCGGCGACCGTCAGGTCCCCAACGCCAAAATCGGCATGGCTTCCATGATCGGCGGCTACCTCACCGGTCTGGGCGCCCCCGTGGTCGGCTTCGCCGCCATTCTGAAGATTTAAGGAGGAACGATCCATGCTGACTGAAATTCTTCACATCGGTTTCGTCGTCAAAAGCATCGACGCCACGCTGGAGCAGCTCAAGAAGCTGGGCGCTTCCGAAATCGGCCGCAAGGAGATGCCCGCCATCGGCCAGACCTCCGCGCTGATCCAACTAGGCAACGTCCGCTATGAGCTGATGGAGCCTCTGGGCGACACCGGCGTCGTGCCCAAGTATCTGGAGAAGCACGGCGAGGGCTTCCACCACATCTCCTTCAAGTGCGACAGCGCCGACGAAGAGGCCGCCCGCCTCATCGCCGAGGGCGTCACCCTGCTGAACAAGGTCCCCGGCGACGGCAAGACCAAGTTCTTCACCTCCCCCAAGACCACCGGCGGCGTGGTCTATGAAGTCAACGAAAATTACGACTGATCTTCAAACTTCAAAATCTTAACAGGAAAAGAGGAATTTTATCATGGAAGAGTTCGAGAAGTACCTCCCCGAAAATTTTATTGAGACCAACGAGTATTCCAAGCGCGTCTGGCGCGGCGGCCTGAGCGACCTGCCCCCCGCCATCATCACCTGCGCTATCACCGGCGGAAACGCCGGCAAGGAAGTCAACCCCAACCTGCCAGAGAGCCTTGAGGAGCAGGTGCAGGCCTGCGTGGAAGCCTATGAGGCCGGCGCCAGCATGGTGCACATCCACCGCCGCAGCCCCGAGAACCCCTGCCAGGTGACCATGAAGCCTGAGGAGTACATCGAGATCAACCGCCTCGTTCGCGAGAAGTGCCCCGACATCATCATCAACAACAACTGCACCGGCGGCCGTATGCGCACCAGCCCCACCACGCTGGGCGACCTGAAGATGACCTCCGTCACCGCCGGCCCCGAGGTCGGCAGTTTGGACACCTCCAACTACTGCTCCAAGATCAAGTTGCCCAAGCGTGAGCCGCCCCTGTTCGGCCGCGACGAGGCTACCTGGAAGGAAAACTCCTACAGCATTACCGACGACGAGGCCCTGTACGTGGCCGGCGAGATGATCAAGAACGGCACCAAGCCCGAGTTCGAGTGCTTCTCCATCGCCGACTTCCACTATGTCAACCGCATGGTGAACAAGGGCTACAAGGATCCTTACGGCGGCCCCCATCTGGTGCAGTATGTCTTTACCCCCGGCAGCGGCTGGCCCACCTCCCAGTATCTGGACATGCTGGTGGCCGCTCTGCCCAAGAACTGCGTCCTCGGCATCATCGCCACCGGCGCTCAGCAGTGGCCCATTCTGGCTCAGGCGCTGTGCAAGGGTCTTCACGTCCGCGTGGGCATGGAGGATAACCTCTACATCGAGCGCGGCAAGCTGGCTGAGAGCAACGGTCAGCTGGTGGAGAAGATCGTCCGCATCGCCAAGGAGCTGGGCCGTCCCGTCGCCACGCCCGCTCAGGCCCGCATGATGCTCGGCCTGCCCGCCACCCCCAAGACCTGGTAATTTTTGTTCGACAACGTCCTGCACTATATTTATAAGGAGGATATGACATGGCTCAGAACCGCGCTGATTATATCTGGAGCAACATTATGAAGGCCCGTGACCACGGCGGCGTCTCCCTGTGGAGAGCCCGTCTGATCACCGAGTCCTGGAAAGAGACCGACGGCAAGCCCAACGCCATCCGCCGGGGCCTGGCAATGAAGCACATTCTCGAAAACATCCCCCTGTATCTCGACGACCAGCAGCTTCTGTGCGGCAGCTACGCCACCCGCTCCATGTGGGCCGAGTGGTATCCCGAGTACGAGTGCAAATTCCTGCTCAACGCCGCCGATGATGAGCCCGCCCTGAAGAACTTCGACAAGGGAGCTGCCGACCCCGCTGAGATCCGCGCCATTGCCGAGTACTGGAAGGACAAGGCCATGGAGGATCAGTTCAAGAACTACATTGATCCCGAGGAGCAGGAACTGCTCGAGCTGATCGGCGACGACAACGCCTTCATCTATCCCTGGAACAGCAACCGCGCCCGTCACGGCGGTTACTACTGTGTGGACATGGCCAAGGCCATCAACGTGGGCTACCGCGGCATCATCGAGGAGATGGACGCCGAGCTGGCTCACCTGCATATCCACGACCACGACTCCATGCGCAAGGCCATCAACCTGAAGGCGTGGAAGTACGCGCTGGAGGGCGGCATCGCCTACGGCAAGCGCTGCGCCCAGATGTGCCGCGATCTGGCTGAGAAGGAGACTGACGCCAAACGCAAGGCCGAGCTGCTGGAAATGGCCGAGGTCTGCACCAACGTGCCCGAAAACCCCGCCCGCAACTTCCACGAGGCGCTCCAGACCGTCATCTTCGTCCAGATCTTTATCTATCTGGAGATGCGCGGCGACGGCGTCTCCCCCGGCCGCGCCGACCAGTACCTGTACCCGCTGTATAAGAAGGATATGGACGCCGGCATCATCGACAAGGAGAAGGCCATCGAGTTGCTCCAGTGCTTCCGCATCAAGTTCAACACCTTCCGCCAGCTGGCCTCCAAGCGGTTCTTCCTCGGCACCTCCGGCGAGGCCCAGTTCCATAACATCACGCTGGGCGGCACCGACGCCAAGGGCAACAGCGCCGTCAACGAGCTGTCCTACCTCTTCCTCGAGGCGGCCCTCCAGCTCCAGACCCCCCACCCCACCCTGTCCGTCCGTTACTTCGACGACATTCCCGCCGATTTCATGGATCTGGCCATTCAGGTCGTGGCGCAGGGCGGCGGCTACCCCGCCTTCTTCAACGACAAGAACTGCATCCCCTGTCTGGAAGGCTACGGCGTGCCCGAAGAGGACGCCAATCAGTACGCCATCGGCGGCTGCGTGCTGGCTCAGGTGCCCGGCAAGACCGGCCCTGGCTACCCCGTGGTCATCAACCTGTCCAAGTGCCTTGAGCTGGCCCTTCACGACGGCTACGACTACTTCAAGTGCAAGCGTCAGGTCGGCCCCCACACCGGTAAGTTCAAGGACTTCAAGACCTATGAGGACTTCTACAAGGCCTTCCAGGAGCAGGTGATGTGGGCTTCCGAGCACGCCACCCGCATGACCAACGTCCAGCGCTGTATCCGCGAGTATCAGATGCCCGCCTGCTTCACCGAGACCCTGCTGGACGACTGCATCAAGACCGGCAAGATGAGCACCGGCGACGGCCCCCGTTACCAGCTCCAGTATCACAACGCCCGCTGCGCCATGAACGCCATCAACGCGCTGGTAGCCGTAAAGAAGTGCGTGTTCGAGGACAAGACCGTGGATCAGAACACACTGGAGGACGTGCTCAACGCCAACTACGAGGGCTACGAGGACGTGCGCCAGCTCCTCTACAACGCGCCCAAGTATGGCAATGACGACGACTACGCCGACACCATCGCCCACGATGTGTACCGCTGGTGGTGCGACTTCGTCAAGACCATGGATGCCGGCTTCGGCGACCACTACATCCCCGGCGCCTACACCGTGGGCGGCCACACCACCACCGGCTACTCCACCGGCGCTCTGCCCGACGGACGCTTCGGCGGCGAGTCTCTGGCCGACGGCTCCATGTCCCCCACTCAGGGCACCGACTGCTGCGGCCCCACCGCCGTGCTCAACTCCGCCAACAAGATCGACCAGTCCGACATGTCCTCTACCCTGCTGAACATGAAGTTCCAGGCCTCCACCCTCAAGACCCCCGAGGAGCGGGCCCTGCTGGCCGGTCTGATCGCCACCTACTTCGACGGCTGCGGCAAGCACGTCCAATTCAACGTAGTGGACCGCGCCACGCTGTTCGACGCGCAGGAGCATCCGGAGGATCACCGCGACCTGCTGGTCCGCGTGGCCGGTTACAGCGCCTTCTTCGTGGAGCTGCTGCCCAACCTGCAGAACGAGATCATCAAGCGCACGGAAAACGATCTGTAAAACCCGTCCGGGAACTGGGAGGAACACTGCATGAGCATCAAGGAAGAAACCGGCGGAATCATTTTCAATATCCAGCGCTACTCCACTCACGACGGCCCCGGCATCCGGACCACCGTCTTTCTGAAGGGCTGCCCCCTGCGGTGCTTCTGGTGCCACAACCCTGAATCCCAGAGCCCCGTGCCCCAGCTCTTTGTACTCCGGGAAAAATGCACCGGCTGCGGCCGGTGCGCCCCGGTGTGCCCCGCAGAGGCCATCCGGGTCGAACAGGGCGTCATGGAATTCGACCGGGCAAAGTGCGTGGGCTGCGGCAAGTGCGCCGAGGTCTGCCCCAACGGCGCCCGGACCCTCATGGGCAAATACATCACAGTGGACGAGGTCATGACCGTCGTGCTCAAGGACAAGAGCTACTACAAGAACACCAAGGGCGGCGTGACGGTATCCGGCGGCGAGCCCGCCGTCCATCCCGGACTGGCCCTGCCCATCCTGCGCCGCTGCAAAGAGGCCGGCATCCACACCATTCTGGATACCTCCGGCTTCGCTCCGTGGGAAAATTACGAGCAGCTGCTGCCCTACGTGGATCTGTTCTTCTACGACGTAAAGTGCATCGACCGGGATCTGCACATCAACGGCACCGCCGTTCCCAATGACGTCATCCTGGAGAATGCCAAAAAGATCGTCGCCAACGGGGGGAACCTGCGTGTCCGCGTGCCCGTGATCCCCGGCTTCAACGACGACGTGGAGGAACTGCTCAAGATCGCCCGGTTCACCCGGGACAAGCTGGGCCTCGGCCCCGACGACATCAACCTGCTCAAGTACAACAAGCTGTGCGAAAGCAAGTACGTCCGTCTGGACGAGAAGTTCAAGGGCGCCACCGACATGGTGCCCCCCGACGAGGAGCTGGAGCGGCACATGGAGGAGCTGCGCGCCCTTGTCCGCGAACAGTTCCAATAAGGATAGAATGAACCGCACCCCCGGACCGCGGGCCCACTGGGGACAGATTGTCCCGCGGCCCGGGCAGCTTCAGACAAGAAAGGATCGGTGATAGGAGAAAGGACGTATCTCTCGCCAATAAGGCAACCACACGGCAGAAAAGAACCCGGCGAAACCTTGCATGAAAAATATATCGTTACAGAGAAAGGAAGATAACCCCATGTTATTTGCCAAATCGAAGCGTTTTCCTGCAATCCTCGCACTTGTACTGGCTCTTGTTCTCACCCTGACTGCCTGCAGCGGCGGCGCCTCCAAGCCCTCTGACGCCCCCGCTCCCAGCGATTCCAGCGCCTCCTCCGATAACACCATTCAGCCGGCCGGCGACGGCGACATCGTGATCACCAGCACGGAAAAGATCACCCTGCAGCTGTCCACCACGCTGGCTTCCACCCACAACCTGGTCTCCATCATGACCAAGGAATTCGCAGAAAACGTCAACAAATTCACCAACGGAAACGTGACCGTCAACATCGCCTCCGACGGCCAGCTGTTCACCACCGACGGCGCCGCCGACGCGCTGAGTTCCGGCGGACTGGACCTGCACACCGGCTCCGTGGCGTGGCTCATGGGCTATGACCCCGTGCTCCAGTACGCCGGCTTCGCCTTCGGCGCCACCAGCATCGACCAGTGGAAGGCGAGCATCGACGTCATCGAGCCCATCACCGAAAAGGTGCTGGCCGACTACGGCATCGTGAGCCTCTGCCTCTATCCCTACAGCGCCACCGTCTGGGGCACCAACAAGCCCATCCGCTTGCCTGAGGACATGAAGGGCATGAACATGCGCTCCGCCGGTCCCGTCTGGGCCAGCGTGTACAGCGATGTGGGCGCCACCGGCACTGCTCTGGCCTCCGCTGACACTTACGACGCCATGGACAAGGGTACCATCGACGGCTACTTCACCGGCTTCAACTCCATCATGGCCCGCGGCCTTGACGCCGTGACCAAGTACGTGGTCGGCATCATCGAGATCCCCTATTACGGCATCCAGATGAGCCAGATCATGTGGGACTCCCTGCCCGCCGACTATCAGGCCGCCATCCAGAAGGCCGCCGACATCGCCGCCGAGACCGGCTACGAGCTGTATCTGAAGGACGCCGAGGACGAGGCCAAGCTGGAAGAGGAAGGCGTCGAGGTCTACTTCTGGACCGAAGAGGAAGCTGCCGCCTGGAAAGAAGCCGTCCGGCCCACCGTCCAGAACTGGCTGGACAGCTGCATCGCCGCCGGCCGCGAGGAAGAGTGCCGCTCCATTCTGGCCGTCAACTTCGGCTGGGAAGAGTAATTCCGGTCTGACAGCGTTTCATCTCACGTGAATTTGGGGGCTTACATGAAAAAAATCTACAACAAATTCATCGACGGCCTTGGCTTCCTGTCCTCTATCCTGCTGACAGTGGTCTCTCTGTTTGTCTTTGCAAACGTGATCTGCCGTCTGCTGGGCCTGTCTGTGGCCTGGCTGTTCGATACCTGCATCATCTGCTGCATCTTCATGACCTATCTGGGCTTTGCCTTCGTCCAGCGGGACAAGGGCCATATGAGTCTTGACATGGTCACATCGAAGCTCAACCCCGGCCACAAGGCCCTGTCCGATCTGTTCATCTCTCTGGTGGCCATCGCCTTCGCCATTTTCAACACCTATATGGTGGGCGTGTGGTTCGCCCGGGTCAAGGTCAACGGTCTGCGGGCCACCCTGAGCTGGAACATGCCCATGTGGATCTTCGCCGCCGTCATGATCTTCGGCTGGGTCGTCTTTATGCTGGTCTCCGGCGTTCAGGTGCTCCAAGAGGTCAAGACCGCCGCCAAGACCAACAACGCAAAGTCCGTGCTCACCTTCGTGCTGGCCATCGTCATCATGGCCGTCATCGCTGTGGTCTGCTTCAAGATCCACATCGTGCTGGGCATGTTCGTGCTGCTGCTCCTGCTGCTGTTCCTTGGCGTGCCTGTGGCGCTGTCGCTGGGCGCGGCAGCCGCCGTGGCCATGTACATCGCGCTGGGCATCATCAAAGTAGAGGCGCAGTTCGCCATCCTGGCCTTCCAAGGCCTGAACACCGTGGGCATCACCGCCGCGCCGCTGTTTATCCTGGGTGGCTCCCTGATGTTTGAGTCTGGCTGTATCGAGGGCATCTACCGCCTGCTGGACGGCTCTCTGGGCCGTAAGATCCCCGGCGCTTCGCTGGTGGTCACCGCGCTGACCGGTCTGGTGTTCTGCGCTATTACCGGCTCCACCGTGGCGGCTCACGCAGTGCTGGCCATGCTGTGCATGCCCATCATGCGCAAGCGCGGCTATCCTGACGAGCTGTCCTGCGGCATGATCGGCGGCGCTGCCGTCGGTACGCTGGTGCCTCCGTCCAACTCGTTCATCCTCATCGGCCTGCTCACCGGCCTGCCCATCGCCAACATCTTCATGGCGGGCACCATTCCCGCCTTCATCCTGTTTGCCGGCTACATCATTTATGCCATCGTCTGGGCCAAACGCACCGGCTTCCAGGAGATCCGCTCCGTCGGCGACGACATGGAAAAGACCCCCGAGCAGAAGAAGGAGGACCGCCTGCTGGGCTTTCTCGGCATTCTGGCTCCCGTCATCTGCCTTGGCGGCATGTACGGCGGCTTCTTCACCGCCACCGAGGGCGGCGGCATTCTGGTGGCCTATTCTCTGGTGGTCGGCCTGTTTGTCACCAAAAAGCTGACCCTCAAGAAGGTCAAGGAGACCATGCTCAACTCCACCCGCAGCGCCCTGACCATTCTGTTCCTGCTGGCCTGCGCCCACACCTATTCCGGCGTTCTGACCCAGACCGGCATCACCGCGCTGGCCACCAACTTCGTGCTCAGCCTCAACCTGACCAAGAATATGTTCCTGATCATCTACACCATCCTGCTGCTGATCATGGGCATGTTCCTGAATGCCTCCAGCCTGACCCTGATCCTGTACCCCATCACCATCCCCATTTATCAGGCGCTGGGTATTGACCCCTACTTCTTCGCGGTTTACTTCACCCTGCTGTGCGAGCTGGGCGCACTGACTCCGCCGGTGGGCGTCAATATCTACATCATTCAGGGCTCTGCCCCCGGACTCACCGCCACAAAGGTGGTCAAGGGCTGCCTGCCGATCATCGGGATCATGCTGCTGGTGACCATCCTCATCTGGGTCTGCCCGTGGCTGTGCACCTGTCTCTTCGCATAATCCAAACCGCACTTTTTTTCTTCACTTTTTTCCTTCACTTTTTTCCTTCACTTTTCTTCGTGTTTCCCAAAATTATTCCTTTCACTTTTCTCAGCTACCCCACATAACCCCGCTTTTCTCGTCTCTCCATAGCAGCGGCGCGGGCAGACACTTGTGTGGGCGTCCGCCCGCGCCCGCTGCACCATCCCACAAGATCGGATCTGAATCATGGCATATCTGGAACAGTATCAAAGTAAGCTCGGAACGCTGGACGACTGTCTCGCGCAGATCCAGTCCCACGACGTCATCGCCTTCGGCGGCAACAGCCATGGCCCGCAGCTCCTGCTGCGCAGTCTGCACACCGTCGCCGGCCGGGTAGAGGACGTCCACGGCATCAAAACGCAGGACGGTATCTATCCCTTCCAGCAGACCGCCGGGCTGGATGGTCGCATCAATGTGGACGGCAACTTTTTTGGCGCCGGACACCGGCAGGGCTATCAGAACGGAAATGCTTCGTTTATCCCCGCCGATCTGTGCGACTATCCCAAACTCCTGACGGAGTGCCGTCAATTCAATGTATTCGCCGCCGCCGTCGCCCCCATGGACGAGGACGGCAACTTCCAGGTGGGCGGTCTGTGCATGCTGTTCGAGGAAGAGCTTCTCGAGCAGGTGCGCTCCGGCCCCAACAAAAAGATCATTCTGGAGGTCAACCCCCGCATCCCCCGCGTCCGCGGCGGGATCAACATCCACATCAGCGAGGTCACCGTGCTGACCGAGGCGGACTACCCCCTCCGGGAGGTAGTCCCCACGGAGCCGACGCCGGAGGAGCTGATCGTGGCGCAGAATGTCCGCAGTCTGCTCCGCGACGGCGACTGCGTCCAGTTCGGCATCGGCGCGCTGCCCAACGCAATCGCCGCCCAGTGCATGGACCTGAAGGATCTGGGCCTGCACACGGAGATGATCACCAGCTCCATCGGCGAGATGATCCGCCGGGGCGTCATCAACGGGGCGCGGAAAAACCTCAACCCCGGCGAACATATCTTCACCTTTGCCGGCGGCGATCAGGCCCTTTACGACACCATCGGGAGCGACCCCGCCATCCGCGTGGTCCCCGCCCGGTACGGCATCAGCCCCGCCGTCATCATGCAGAACGACAATATGGTCTCCATCAACACCTGCATTGAGATGGACCTCACTGGGCAGACCTGCTCGGAGTCCCTCGGCCCGCTGCAATACAGCGGCTCCGGCGGCGGTTTCTGCTACGCTTACGGCGCGCTTCATTCCAGAGGCGGCCGCGGCATCCTGGCCTTCGCCTCCCGGACGAAAAAGGGCAAGTCCAAGATCAGCACCATGCTGGCTCTGGGTTCCAACGTCTCCATCCCCCGCAACTACGTGGACTACGTGGTCACCGAGTACGGCATCGCCCGGCTCCGGGGCCGCACCGTCCGCCAGCGGGTGGAGCAGCTCATCGCCGTCGCCCATCCCGATGTCCGGGACGACCTGCGGCGGGACGCGAAAAAGCTGCTCTATATCTGAGCATCCCTGAAGCCCCTCAAGAGAGGGCAAAATTTTCCCACTTTTGTTGATTAAGCGTTCATTCAAAGCGCGAATCATAATCCATTCACCCATCAAAAACATTTAGGAGGAATCATTCATGGAAGAGTTCAAGCAGAAGTATTATCACGAAGTTCATGGCACCGCCGTTGCTGACAACATCACCGAGCGCGTGACCGCTTTTGCCGACACCGACGCCGGCCATCGTCCCGACTGCACTGCCCAGAGCTGGATCATTCCCGAGGGCTACACCTATGACGAGTACAAGGAGAAGCTGAAGGCCTGCATCATGATGGACCGCAAGGACGGCGTTCTGGAAGCCCGCCTGCACGTCGACGGCGACAGCTGCTGGTGGGGCAGCGCTCCCCACGCCCACATCCACAGCTTCTTCCAGTGGGCCGGCGCGGACCGCGACAACGAAGTCATCATCTTCGGCGGCACCGGCAAGAACTTCTTCGCGGGCTACGGCACGAACCACTCTGACAGCACCCGCGACGCCTCCCTTGGCCCCTTCATCCCCCATCCCGTTCATCAGGATCCCTGGATGCTGATGGAGCATCAGTACTGGGACGGCACCCACGACATCGAGGCCGAGGTCTTTGGTGTTGACGTGCCCACCATCGGCATCTGGAACGGCGCCGCCTTCCACACCGACATCCCCCTGCTGACCGACATCACTCTGGCCACCGAGGACGCCTGGACCACTGAGATGCACTTCCGTCTGAACATGATGCCCGGCGACGGCATCCAGACCGTGTGGCGTGAGCTCATGGGCCGCAAGCGCTTCGCCTATGCCGAGCTGACCGGCGAGATCATCACCGCCAAGAAGGCTCTGGAGTGGGGCATGATCAACGAGATCCTGCCGGACACCGAGTCCGCTTACCGCCGCGCCCACGAGATCGCCGACCTGATCATGCACTCCGGCAACCGTCTGACCCGCCGCCTGACCACTCAGCAGCTGCGTCTGAAGTGGAAGCAGGACTACGCCACCGAGCTGCGCACTGGCTTCTCCACCGAGATGTACTGCACCGCCATCGAGAACTCTCCCCACGACAACATCTACTGGGAGGGCGCCGTGGCCGAGGCCCGTGCCGTTATGGCCGCCGAGAAGAAGGGCAAGGTCGTCAAGCCCCGTATGGGCGCCTTCATCGAGGAAGACATCATCAAGTAAGAATCCCCCCTTACAAAAAGGCGGCAGGTCCTGTTTCTCAGGGCCTGCCGTTTTTTATCCCAGGCAAGAAAGGAATGTATGCTGTTGGTCACCGTTATCCTGGCGGCCGAGATGCTGCTGATGACCGCCGTAGGCATGATGATCCAGCGCCTGCGCATCGTGGGTCCGGATTTCTCCGGCCAGCTGACGCGGCTTCTGATGGCCATCCCGCTGCCCTGTCTCATCTTCAAGTCTATCGCGGGTGTAGAGGCCTCATGGGCCCAGTTGAAAAACTGCGGCGTGGTGTTTCTCTGCTCTCTGCTGGTGTGTCTGGTGCAGTTTCTGGTGGGACAGGGCTTTTATCTGGCCATGGGCCGGACCGGCCGGGGCCGCATCACCCGCTACGGCATCCTGTTCACCCATTTCTCCTTTATGGGGATCCCGCTGATGGAGTCCCTGTTCGGGGCGGAGGGCCTGCTGTACTATTCCATTTTCCTCATTCCCGTCCGGGCGCTGTATTACGGCGCCACCAAGGCGCTGCTGCTCCCGCCGGACGCGGAGTATGAAAAGAAAAGCCCCGCTGCCCACATCCGGGAAACGCTGTCCAACCCCTGCCTTCTGGCCGTCATCGCGGGCCTTGCGTTTTACGTGGTGTTCGGTCTCATCTTTCCCGGCTTTTCGTGGGGCGCCCTGCTGCCCCGGCCGCTGGCCGCCTTTGCCGAAGGCGTGTGCACCTGCGTGCTCTGGGTCATCACCAAGCTCTCCGGCCTGTGCACCCCCGTGGGCCTGCTCATCTGCGGTATGACGCTGGGACGGCTGGAGATCCGCGACCTGCTGAGCGTCCGATTCCTCCGCCTGCCGGTCATCCGGTGCGTGTGCATGCCGCTGCTGTTCCTTGGTATCCTGAAGCTCATCACGCTGGCCGTCCCGCTGGACCCCATGGTCAGTTCCATGGTGCTGGTATACACCGCGCTGCCGGTGTCCTCGCTGATCTCGGCCTATACCGTACAGTACGACCCGGACGTTTCCGATCAGGTGGAGTCCTCGGGCGCGCTGCTGTACTCCACCATTCTGTCTATGCTCACCGTCCCGGTGTGGTATCACGTGCTTACTGCCGCGCTGCTGTGACCGGCTCTGCCGGAAAAAGCAGTGCGCACCGGCGGCCCATGCCGCCGGTGCGCGTATCCTTGATATGAATGTGCGGTTTATTCGAAGCGGTACACCATTTCCGCCTCTGCCGCGGCCACGTCGGCGTAGCCCATGGTCTTGACGGTGTTGTTCCGGATCTCGTACACCATATTCTTTCCCTCTGCCAGCAGCTGCTTCATGTAATCCCGATAGACCCGCAGGGTGGGTGTGGAGTAGGTGAGCATCTCGCCCTTGGTGTACGTCTCCACCGAGGTGGCGTAGGCGGTGTCCGTATCCGCGTGGATAGCCCGGCCACGGCCGGCTACATGGGGATATTTCAGGGCAAACTCCACGCTCCACTGGGTCTGGATGGCGGCGATCTCGTCCACCAGCGCCTGCTTTTCCTCCGAAATGGGGGGCAGTTCCGGCGCCAGATAGGCAAACCGCTCCGGCATGGTGCTCTTCATCATGTAGGCGTACTTTTCGGTGAGCAGGTTGCGGCCCTCTTCCTTTGCCCGGGCAAGATCGTCGTGGTAACTGGCCAGCAGCTCCTCCGACCATGCGTTGAACTGGGCTTTGCGCATGGTGTGGAACTCCTCCCAGTCGTCCTGACAGGATGCCCGGCCGCCGATGTTGGACGTGTTCTGGAACTGCGCCCACTCCATAGCCACGATCTCTTCCACGATGTTTTCCATGTTATTCTCACGATTCGTATTTTCCATTTTGTTATCCCTCCATCATATTCATTTGCCGAATAACGGGATCCCGGATCTCGCCCAGGATCTCTCTTCCGTGATCCAGCAGAAAGTCAGAATAGCAGCCGGTCAGGCCGCGGCGGGCCAGCTCCCCCGCGAACAGCGCGCACACCGCCTCGATCCGGTCCGCGTTTTTGTCCTCCGGCCCGGCGGTAATGCCGGCTTCCGCAAGGGCGCGAAGCTGCGCGTCAAGTCCCGGCGGCAGGGGAAGCTCCCCCATGCTCCGGAACGCCCACTTGTAAAACGGCATATACCGGCGGCACAGCAGGTGAGCCAGCGCGACGGTTTCCCGCAGAAATTCCCCCAGCGCCAGCCGGGCGGCGGCGGTCTCTCCCCGGCGCAGGCAGCGGCTGTAGTTGTACTGCCCGCTCTGAGCCATGACGCACAGCCGGGCCGAGATCTTTTTCAGCCACACGTCCCGGGGATAGTAGCCCAGCAGCGCCTCCCGCAAGCCGGTGAACGCCCCGGCCCCATCGGCAAACACTGTGCCGCTGACGGCGGCGGCCAGATTTTTCTCCGGAATGCGGAACCACTCTGCGGCGGTCTCCGGCGGCTGATAGGGGCCGAGGAACATGCCGTAAAAGTCCGGGATGGAGAACACTCCAACCCGCTGCCCGGCATAAGGGCTTTCCTGCCGGGCCGGAACCCCAAGGAAGCTGCCCGGCAGGGCATCGTAAGCCGCCTGTATGGCCGCTCCCGCCGCCCGGAAGTCCTCCGGTGTCAGCCACAGGCAGAAGCCCGGGCCGTAATCATGGTCGGCGGACAGCTCATCGTCGTAGCCGAAGCACTCCGACCCGAAGCCCGCAAGGCCCGCCGCGATCCGGGGCGCATATTCCGGAAACTGTTCGGCCAGCATGGGCACGCCGTAAACCTCATAGTACCGCCGGGATAGCTCAAGCCCCTTCATCGGCCCTCCCCGAGGGCCCGCATCTCCCGGGCCAGCTCATCGTCTCCCGCCGCCGCAGCCGCCGCGGCGCAGTTCCGGCAGGTGACGGCGTAGTCGCCGGTCCGGCCGAAGTAGAACTCGATCTGCTCCAGCGCCGCCCGGTACAGCGGGATGGCCGCCCGGTACTCTCCCCGGAGCGCCCGGAGGTTAGCCGCCCCGGCCAGCGCCGCCGCCCGGTGGGGATCGTTCCCCAACCGGTCAAAAAGGGCCAGCGCCCGATCCAGCTGTTCCTCCGCCGTGTCGTATTCCCCGGCCCCCATCAGCATCAGACCCAGATTGGCAAGGGCGGTGGCCAATTCGCCGGTGTATTCCTCTCCCGCGCCCTCCAGAATGTTCACCGCGGAGGCGAGATAGACCTTCGCCCGGTCCGGAGCGCCAGTCTCCCGACAGGCCAGCGCCGCATTGTTGTACAGCGCCGCGTACCGCGTGTCCCCGGGCTCCAGCACCTCGCCGTAGATTTGCCCGGCCATGACGTAGAGCTCCAGCGCCTTTTCCGGCTGTCCCGCCGCCCGGCAGGCGGTGGCGGCGTTGAGGAGGGTCGTGGCGCAGTCCTCATCGCCGTGCCCCTGATAGTACTCCAGACAAACCAGCACCCGGTCACATGCCTCCATCGCCTTTTCATGCTGGCCGGTACATCTGTAATATCCCAGCTGCTCGTTCAATACACATAACTCGTCCGCGGTGTTGTTCGTCTCCCGGGCGCGTTCCAGTTCCCGCTCGAGAAATTCCCCCGCCTGACGGTAATTCCCGGAGGACATCAGTTCGTCCACCCGTTCCGACAAAGTCATCGGGGCTCCCTCCTTATTTAATGAATATTCAATAAACAAAATATATCACGCCCGCTCCCTTTTGTCAACTATGCCCGCCGCTCCCCGGGGCGGAACCCCATCCCACAGTCAGGAGGTCAACCATGGAACTGACTCAATTAAAGTACTTTCAGGCCGTCGCCGTCACGGAGCACTACACGAAGGCCGCCGCGTCCCTGCACATCACCCAGTCCGCCCTGAGCAAGGCCATCCTCCGGCTGGAGGACGAGCTGGGGGTCCAGCTCTTCTCCCGGGGCGGCAACCGCGTGTCCCTCAATGCCTACGGCGAGATTCTGCTGCGCCACGTGGAGCGCGCGCTGGCTGAACTGGACTGTGCCTGCCAGGAGATCGGCGAGGCCCGCGCCAACGCGGACCGGCAGCTCACCATCCACATGTCTGATTCCTGGAACCTGAACATGGCGGTCATGGGATTTATCACAGCATTCCCTGACTGTCACGTGGCCCAGCAGTACCACACGGTCAAGCAGCTCCGGGAAATGCTGGAGCGGGACGAGACGGAGCTGGTGCTGTCCACCATGCCCATCCACGGCGAGCAGATCGTCTGGCAGCCCCTGTTCCGGGACAGGCTCGGCATCATCGTCTCCCGGGATCATCCGCTGGCCGGGCAGGGCCGCGCTCGGCTGGCGGAATTTGCGGACAGCACCTTTATTTTCAACAATGCCTGCTCCAACGCCTGCCACATCCAGCTGTCCTACTGCCGTCAGGCCGGGTTTGAGCCACGGATCTGCTACGAGGGCAACGAGGCCGCCCTCATCGCGGAACTGGTGAGCATCGGCCACGCCGTCACCTTCATCTCCCGGGAGCGGTACCTTGCCACCAACGGCCGGATGTCCGGCGCGGCGCCCACCGCCTTTCTGGAGATCACCGAGCCCTACTGCGCAAACGAGGTGGGCATCGCCCGGCGGACAGATGCCGCCCTCGGCGGCCCCACCCGGCTGTTTTTCGACTTCCTGACCGACTGGTTTCAGACCCATGCTCCGGCTGATGCCGTGATTTCAGACAATGATTCCCGGGAATAGGCGCATGAATATAAGCAATTCGACAGCTGCGTTGTGCCGCGTTATAATAAAGGCATCAAGATGCATCTTCCCAGTCAGGCACCGCCGGTGCACAGGCGGCGCCGCAAAAAGAAGAGGAGGCATTCGGATATGTTATCCAGCGTAAGCGTTTCCGCCATCGGCATCGTCCTTGCCCTCGCACTGTACATCTTCCTGATCTTCAAAGGCTGCCAGCAGATTCTCTGCATCATGGCCGCCACCATTTTCCTGGCCCTGTTCTCCACCAACGGCTTCCTGACCGCCTTTGTCACCACCTTCTCCGAAGGAGCCGGTTCCGGCTTCAGCACCACCTTCCTGTACATGACCTCCGGCGCCATTCTCGGCGGCGTCATGACCGCCACCGGCAACAGCGCCGCCCTCGGCCGCTTCCTGATCGACAAGCTGGGCAAGCGGCAGGCCCCGCTGGTGGTCATGCTCATCACCTTCCTGTGCGTGCTGGGCGGCAACGGCCAGTACATCTTCGTGGTCAGCGCCGTGGCCTGCTCCGTCATGTCCGCCGCCAACCTGCCCATGTACATCGCCATGATGTGCTCCACCGGCACCGGCTATCTGGCATCCTACTATCTGCCGGGCATCGTCGGCTCTCCCAACAGCATCCCGCCCATGCTTCTGGGCACCACCCTTTACGCCGGCGCCGGCATCGGCGTGGTCTGCTTCATCGTGGGCATTCTGATGATCTATTTCGCCGCCCGCCGCCTGACGAAAAAGGCCATGCAGAACGGCGAGGGCTACGTCGCTCCCTCCTTCATTCCCGACGCGGGACTTGACCGGGACGACCTTCCCTCCCTGCCCGTGGCTCTGCTGCCCATTCTGGTGGTCATGGTCATGGCCTTCGTCTGCATCGTGAAGTTTGGCTGGGCCACTAAGGCCGCGGTGGTCTGCTCCCAGCTCGCCGCCACGGTGGTCATGCTCATTACCGGCTGGAACCGCATCCGCGAGAGCAAGCTGAAGGTCATCGGCGACGCCGCCCTCCGGGTCATGCCCTTCATCTGCGGCATGGCGTGCATCACCGGCTTTGCCTCGGTGCTCAGCTCCTGCGCCGCCTACCAGAGCGTCATCGACTTCGCCTGCGGCCTGAACATGAGCCCGTACATCACCGTCGTCCTGGCCACCATGATCGTGGTCGGCATCACCACCGACGGCATCGGCGGCATCTTCATCATGTGCCAGACCGTGGCCCCCAAGCTCATCGAGGCGGGCGCCAACGCCTCCATTGTCCACCGGCTGATCTGCATGGCCTCCCAGACCATCGACTCCCTGCCCCACAGCGGCGCGATGTATATGAATCTGAGCGTCTACGGCTACACCCACAAGAGCGGCTACCGCTATCTGTTCTACTCCACCGTCGTTGTCACCACTGTGACCAGCTGGCTGGGCGCGATTCTGGCGACGATCTTCTATTGATTTGATCCGGACTGCCCGCATGCCGCCCGTCTCCGGTGCGGCGGCGGGCGGCCCCTCTGAAAAGGAGGCCCCAAAATGGCTTACCCATACCAATATGACGAATACACACAGGCGATGCTGGACGCACTGGAAAAGACCTTTGACCGGTACGAAGGCTTTGATCCAAACCCCAACGTCTCCGCCGCCAGCGAAAGCTCCATGCGCAGCTTTGCCCAGTGCGCCGATCCATGGAACCCCCTGTTCAACGATGAACAGTACGCCAAAAATACGAAGTGGGGGAGCATTATTGCCTTCCCCAACTACGTGGACTGCATCGGCACCATCACCATCCAACCCCAGATCGACCCCAGGGGCGGCTGGTGCTTCAACCTCTTCCCCGGCGAGAACTGGGAGTTCTGCAGGCCCGTCCGCCCCGGGGACACCTTCCGGGTCTTTCGCCGCCGGGGCCGCTATGAGGACGTGACCCGCCCGGACGGCAGCGGCCCGCATATCTTCAACATGGTCTACAGCGACTGCGACGTCATCAACCAGCACGGCGAGATCGTCGCCAGCTGGCAGGCGCTGAAGAGCACCTCCGTCCTCCACCAGCCCAAGGAAAAGGTCCAGATCCCCTACCACGATCACGTCTACACCAAAAAGGAGCTGGACTACCTGTCGGACGTCATCCGCGGCGAGACCATCCGCGGCGCCGTCCCCCGGTACTGGGAGGACGTGGCGGTGGGCGAGATCCTGCCCCCCGCCACCATCGGTGTCAACACCACATGGGACTTTGTGGCCTTCAACTGCGGACGGCAGGAAATGCCCGGCCTGTCCACCCGGGCCCTCCGGGACTATCTCCCGCCCATGGTGTTCGACGATCCCGACACCGGCGCCCAGCGCACCCGGATCGAATGGCACTTCGTGGACGAGGTGGCCGCCATCGGCGGCCGGAGGGATTTCTCCCCCAGGGCCGCTCACATGGCCGCGCCCAGCGTGGCAGCGTGAAGATTGGCGGCTACGACGTGCCCCATGAGCAGATCGTGGCTGCCGCGAAGAATGCCCGCTGCGACGACTTTATCACGGC
>CAKUKL010000003.1 GCA_934662925.1 uncultured Oscillospiraceae bacterium
GTTCAGCATCTTGGCGATGCCGTACACCATGGTGTAACCCAGAGCGATGATGGCGTACACGCTGCCCAGACTGATGCCGCTGATCAGGTAATTCAGAAATTCCACTTGTGGCACCTCTTTTCTCTTGTTTCTCTCTTCATTTTTCGACATTTTCTGCCCGTTCCGCGGCAAAAGCGCCCGCGGCGCTTCTTCCGCAGAAAAACAGGGTGGCTGCCGGGAGTGCGCTCCCGGCAGCCTGCCTTGCTTGGGTCCTATTGCGATTGGATGCTGTCAGAGTCCGCGCGATCAGGAGACAACGTACTTGCCGCCCTCAATGATGTAAGCGGCGGGAGCCTTGGACACCTCGCCGTTGGCGGACCAGCTCAGGGTGCCGGTCAGGCCATGCAGGGTAATGGTGGGCATGGTAGCCACGAGGGCCTCGCAGATGTCAGCGGTGGACATATCGGCGGTGACGCCGGAAGCCTTGATGGCCTCGTACACGGCGTACACGGCGTCGTAAGCGTCAGCGGCGAACTGGTTGGGGGTCTCGCCGAACTTGTCGACGTAAGCGGTCACGAAGGCCTGAGTGGCCTCATCGTCGGAGGAAGCGGAGAAGGGGGTCAGCAGCATGACGCCCTCGGCCAGCTCGGTGTTGAAGCCTTCCAGCGTCAGGATGCCGTCCATGCCGTCCACGCCGAAGAAGGTGGGCGCGTAGCCCATGGCATCGGCCTGGTTGAAGATGACGGAAGCGGGCTGATAGTAGATGGGCAGGAAGATCAGGTCAGCGCCGGCGGACTGGGCGGCGGTGAGCTGCACGGAGAAGTCGGTGGCGGTGTCCTTGGTGAAGGTACCCTCGCTGACGACGTTCAGGCCCTTGGCCTCGGCCTCGGCCTTGAAGGCGTCGCGGATGCCCTGAGAGTAAGCATCGTCGTTGCGGTAGATGATGGCGATCTTGGCGTCGGCCATCTTCTCAGCCATGTAGTCGGCGGAAGCCACGCCCTGGTTGGGGTCGGTGAAGCAGACCTGGAACATGTTGTCCTTGCCCGCGGTCACGTCGGTGGAGGAAGCGGAAGGAGTGATGGCGAACACCCGGTCGGCATAGGCCTCAGCGGCCACGGCGATGGCGGAGCCGGTGGTGGTGCAGCCGATCAGGGCCTGCATGCCCCAGTCCTTCAGGGAATTGTAGGCGTTGACGGCGGTATCGGCGGTGGCCACGTCGTCCTCGCTCTTCAGCTCGAACTGGATGTCGCCCCCCAGCGCGTTGATCTCATCCACGGCCAGCTGAGCGCCGTTGTTGGTGGCAATGCCGTAGATGGCGGCGTCGCCGGTCAGGGGGCCGATGTGGCCCAGCTTGAAGGTTCCGCCGGCGGTGCCGGAGGGTGCGTCGCTGCCGCCCTCATCAGAGGGGGCTGCGCTTTGGGTGCCGTTGTTGTCGCTGGCGCCGGAGTCCTTGCCGGAGCAGCCGGCCATCAGGCCGAAGCACATGGCGCCGGCCATGAGCATGGCGATAACCTGTTTCTTTTTCATTTCTATTACCTCCTAAATATGCAACTGCTTGAGTTAACGAATCAAACCTCTCGCAAAAACCCGCCGTTTTTTCGGAAAAACGACTGTTTTCGCGCGGAAGCCGCGGCGTTTTGCTCGGCTCTTTCGCCGTCCGCTCCGCAAAGGCAACGCTTTATCCTCCGTTTGATCGCCTCCGAGATTGTTGACAATTATATTTTTATTTTCGGAAATTGTCAACTGTAAAAAGCAACAATGACCGTCCACGCAGGACGGTCATTGTGTTCTATATTGACGACAGGCGTATTTCAGATCACCATTCCGCCGTTGGGAGCCAGCACCTGACCGGTGATAAAGGACGCCTCGTCCCCCGCCAGAAAGGCGATGGCCCGGGCCGCTTCCTCCGGCGTTCCGATGCGCTCCAGCGGCGTCTCCTCCGCCAGCGCGGCCAGATCCTCCGCCGTCAGGTGGCGGTTCATTTCCGTGTCGATGGTGCCGGGAGACACGCAGTTGACCCGTATCCCGCTGGGCCCAAGCTCTTTGGCCAGCGCCTTCGTAAAGGCGATCACCGCCCCCTTTGTGGCGGAATAGGCCACCTCGCAGGAGGCCCCCACCTGCCCCCACATGGAGGCCACGGTGACGATGCTCCCCGCCTTCCTGTGAATGAAATGGGGCATGGCTGCCCGGCAGCAGTGGTACACACCGTCCACGTTCACGGCGAACAGCCGCCGCCATTCTTTCTCGTCAATATCACTGAGCAGACCGATGTGAGACAGCCCGGCGTTGCACACCAAAATGTCAAGTTGACAAAATTTATCCAACACATTGTCAACCATCCGCTCCGCCTGCCCCCGGTCGGCCACGTCGGCCTGCACCGTCATCACAGGGACGCCAGTTTTTGCCAATTCCCCCGCCAGCGCCGCCGCTTTTTCCGCCCCGTGATGATAGTGGATGGCCACGCCCCAGCCCCGCCGGGCAAACTCCCGGGCGGTCGCGGCCCCGATGCCGCCGGACGCCCCGGTGATCAGCGCGTACTTCATGCCCTCACCTCTTCGCTTTCCCGGAGTCTCTGCCCCGCAGCGAGTGCAGCCATTCCACGCACAGCCGGTGCCACGTGGCCACGTGGGGGTTTTCGTACTCCGGCCGCCATGCCGACTCCGCCGTGGCAAGGCCCATAGCATGGGGCCCGTCGGCGTAGAGGTGCAGCTCGAAGGGCACCCCCGCCCGCCGCAGCGCGTCGGCGTACAGCATGGTGTTCTCCACCGGCACAGTGGCATCCGACACCGTGGCCCACAGGAAGGTGGGCGGCGTCAGGGCCGTCACCGACTTCTCCAGCGAAAGCTCCGGCGGCACCGGCACGCCCTCGCCCAGCAGGCTGTTAAAGCTCAGCAGATGGCCCTCTCGGGCCTCCGACGTGATGAGGGGATAGCACAGGATGGCCGCGTCCGGCCACATCTCCTCCGGCCGCAGGCCCAGCGGCTCCAGCACCGGGGTGTTCCACAGGTTGGCGGCGCAGCCCGCCAGATGCCCTCCGGCGGAAAAGCCGCAGACGGCGATCCTGTCGGGATCAATGCCGTACTCCTCCGCGTGGCGGCGCACCCACGCCACCGATGCCGCCAGCTCCATCAGCGCCGCGGGGTAGCGCACCGGGGCGAGGCTGTAATCCAGCACAAAGGCCTGCATCCCCGCCGCCAGAAAGGCCAGCGCCACCGGCTCCCCCTCGCTGTGGGCCAGCACCCGGTAGCCGCCGCCGGGGCACACGATCACCGCCCAGCGGCGTCCGTCGTCAGCCAGCACGCCCCGCTTTGGCCGCAGATAGGCCCGCAGGCGCACCTTTTCCCCGCCGGGCACGGGGACGTTCAGCTCTTCCCTCGTAATGGTTTTATAGATCATAACCGCCACGTCCTTCTTCGCAGTTTTGCGTTTTTCTCTTTTTTTGAGTATAACATGGAAAAAAACGCTTGACAATAGCTGTGTGAGCGGTTATAATAGCATTCGCCCGTTGAAAATATGGACAGTTAGCTCAGCTGGTATGAGCACCTGCTTGACGTGCAGGGGGTCACAGGTTCGAGTCCTGTACTGTCCACCATAAAAAGTTCTGAATTCTTTATGGATTCAGAACTTTTTTGTATTTTCCGGCAGTATTCGTAGCCCGCCCGCAGAGAAGAGCGCACAAAAAAGCGCACAATTCCGAACGCCGCAGCACAACGGACAAGGAGCGTTTTGAAATGGCTGCAATTCGGGAAAATAACAAAAATGGGAAAACGGTATCTTTTCGCTTTACCGCCCTGCTGGACCGCGACAGCTGCGGCAGGCAGATCCGCAGGTATTCCACATGGACCCCTCCGGCAGGTCTGACTCCGGCCAAGGCAAAAAAGGCGGCTGAACTCGCGGCGGCACACTGGGAGCAGGAAGTACGCGCCGAATATCAAAAAGAGCAGGCTGCACTCATGCAAGGCTGTGACTACCGGCTGCCGCCCGAAAAACGCAAAGATGATTTCTCCGATTTCATCGATAATATCTGGTTCCCGCAGCAGATCCTCGGCGCAGGCCACAAGTCCACCACAAACGCCTATTACGAATACATTGCACAGGACCTCAAGTCATATTTCCGGGGTTCAATCCTGCAAAGCATCAGCCCCCTCCAAATTCAGAAATACCTCGCATACCTCCGCTGTGACTGCAAAAGCAGATACGGAACTCCCCTGTCGGCGGAAACGATCCATCATCACTACCGGGTGCTGAATATGATATTTGCCTATGCGGAGCAGCTGGAGCTGATCATCAGGAACCCCATGAGCAAAGTCACCGCGCCCCGCAAAGAGCGAAAACCGGTGGATGCTCTGAGCAAAGAGCAGGCCATACAGTTCTTTCACGCCCTGTCAGCCTGCCCGCTCGACTTCCGCTGTATGCTCCTTTTACTGCTTACTACCGGAATAAGGCGCGGCGAATGTATTGGTCTGAAGTGGGCCGATCTCAACGAATCAGCTTCCATGATCACGATCGCCCGGAATGTTACCTACACGCCCAAAAGCGGCACACTCGCAGGAACTCCGAAAACAGTTAACAGTCTGCGAACTCTCCCCATTGCATCCGGTACATTAAACTCACTGCTGGCCCTCAAGCGGCAGACACAGCGAAAATTCCCGGACATTTCTCTGGAAGGCGCATATATATTTCCGTCTGCGGCGTCGTCGTTTGATCCCCGGACTCCCGATTCTGTCACGCACCGCGTCAAGCGCTTTATGAAGCGGAACGGCCTTCCCGACCTTTCTCCCCATGATCTGCGGCACAGCTGCGCGACGCTGATGCTGGCGCAGGGTGCGGACATCAAAAGCGTACAGGAGATCTTGGGCCACGCAGACGCCAGCACGACACTGAATTTCTACGTCAAGGCGGACCTGAAACAGATGCAGGCGGCAACGGATAAATTCGCCGCAGCGTTTGATCTGGACTGAAACGAAGAGGACAGAGCTTAACGGCCCTGTCCTCTTTTTGATGTTTAGTCAACCTTTGGGTAGAACTTTTTAGTCGCTCACTCACAAATAAATTTCATAAGCCTGCTACCGTAAATTTTGAGTTGAGCAGGCAAGGCATATAATCGTCATCCCTCTCGCTGCGCACGAAATTTACGTCTGAATTATAATTAGTTTTACTATCGCAGCGCTTAGTACTGTATCGCTTCGATCTGGTCGTTAGAGAATGCATATTCTGTGCCGTCCATATATTCAATAGACAGGTACACCAATTTCACGGATTTGATGTCCCAGTTATAGTAGTCACCCCAATACCAGCCGCTTCCGCTCAATCCTTCTCCTTTTGCATAGGGGCCCGTGTCTGAACAATAGTTAATAACATTCCGCTTATATTTGCACGTGACGACATCTCCGACGGCGTTATAGAACGTCGCGCCAAATGTAATGTATTTAATCACCTTGTCAGAGTTATTTGTAAAATTAAAATACAGCTCGACGCCACCGGCGCTGTCAGGCTTAGATACCCAAATCCGCTTCACCCGGATCAGTGAGCGTGCTTCCTCCAATTCCGCCTGCTTTTCCGCTTCTTTTAAAAGCTCATCATACTTTGATTCGGCGCTTTTCAGCGTGTCAATGTTTGAAACTTGGCCTTTTTCGTTTGTTGATAAAGCCATATAAGCCTTTCGCGCTTCAGAAATGGCCGATTCACTGTCTAGGGACACCTCTCCGATATTTGCAATCAAATCCGCGACTTCTTCAATCTTCAGTTTGCTGAGCTGGGCCTCTGCCTCTGTCAAAACATTGTAGTTATTGATTTCATTCTGAACATCCTCAGTGCTTTGGTTATACGCTTTCCGTGCAATGCTGATTGCGGTTCTGCTGTCATTGTCCAGAGAGACAACACCGATTTCGTCAATAAAATTCTGAACCTTTGTGACGTTATAGGCTTTTACAAGGGCGTCGTATGTTGTTCTGGCCTCCGTCAGAGTTTCTTCGTATTTTACCTGCTTCAAATCCCGCTCTTCCAGCGATGCCAGAGCATATTCCGCCTGAGTAATGCTGTCTCCGCTGTCAAGCGTAACCTCCCCAATCTCAGAAATCAGATCATCTACTGCCTTTGCCGCTTCACTCTGTTTGCAGGCGCTCAGACTGCAAATGACGCAGACACACAGAAGCAGCAACGCCGCCCTATAAAGTGCCGGGTGTTTTTGTACACGGTTCATGTTAATTCCTCCTGTTCATATTACAACTCAGTATTATATTTCGTCCCCGATTTCGCATCCCGCGCGAGCGGGAGTATACAGGGATAGCCAGCCCCTCGCGTCGAAATTTGAGGGCATTTTTCTTGTAAATTTACAGTGCGTCAGATCCCGAGGTACTTTTCAAACAGCCCGGTCAGCTTCGCGATGACACCCTGCTTTTTTGCCGCGCGGTTTCCTCCGCCGAAGCGGGAGACCGGCGGCATGATCTGGTCGATTGCCGTGCCGGAAGTCTTCAGCTCTCCGTCCCGGAAGGAGTTGCTGATAAACCGCCGGGCCGCTTCCGGCTTCAGCTTTTCCTCGGCAATGATCGTGTCGATGTCGGCTTCCTTTTGCTGCCGGACAAATTCAGGCCAATCCCGGTCCACCTGTGTCGCAGGGCTGATATTATCGATAAATTTGTCGATCAGGTCCTTTTTACTGCGGAGCTGGATGCTGGACTCAATGGCCCGGTCGATGGTTCCGCGGATCTCCTTATCCTTGCAGTTCGACGCGTGGTATTGGGTGACGAGCATCAGAACATAGTCGATGTTGATCTCAACCTGCCGCACCAGCTCCATTTCGAACACGATGTCGTCGTTGATGTTTTCCTTTTCTGCTTCCAGCTTCGGCGCGTATTCCTGATACAGGTCGATATACCGGCTCTGGTAATCCTGAAAGTCCCGCTCCGGCAAAAGCGCGTTTCCTTCAAACTGGTCGAATGTATTCAGAATATTTTTCAGCCGGAGGATCTTGCCGTAAAGCTTGATAAAATCCTTTTCGTCCTGCTCTCCGACGATAGGCTCTCCCAGCGGGAACTTTTCGCGCAGCTCGTCGATCAGTTCGGCATACCCCTGAACTTCCTTCCCCTTGTCGTCCGTGTATCCGAAATAGTAGGATTCGTAGTCCTTCAGAAGCACCATACCCGTGGCGTTCTTGTCGCCGAACAGGGCCAGTGCGTCGTCTGTGGCCTTTTGCAGATCCCGGAAGCAGACGATGTTCCCGAAGGTCTTGACGGAGTTCAGAATGCGGTTAGTGCGGGAGAATGCTTGAATCAGCCCGTGCATTTTCAGGTTCTTGTCCACCCAGAGGGTGTTGAGCGTCGTGGCGTCAAAGCCCGTGAGGAACATATTGACAACGATGAGAATATCGACTTCGCGGTTTTTGACCTTCATGGACAGGTCCTTGTAATAATTCTGGAACTTGTCGGAGGACGTGTCGAAATTGGTGTTGAAGGCCTTATTGTAGTCCTGAATGGCCGACTCCAGAAACTCCCGGGCCGTCTGGTCAAGCTCGCCGGTATCGAGACTTTCGTCCAGCGTTCCGTCCTCCGGGTCCTCCTCGTTTGCGCCGTAGCTGAATATAGTGGCAATGGTCAGATCCCGCTGCTGCTCCGCCAGCTGACGCTTGAACTCCACGTAGTACTTCATCGCCATGGGGATCGAGCTGACGGCAAAGATGGAGTTGAATCCGGCCACCCGCTGCCCCTTCAGGGCGTAGAACTTGTTCCGGATGGTCTTTTGCTCGAAATGCTCCAGCGTATAGCTCACGATCTGGCGGATGCGCTCCGGCGCGGCCAGCGCCCGCTCGATGTCGATGCCCCGGACCTGAGTATCCTCAACGCCCTCCTGCTCCTTGACCGTGCTCACATAGTCGATGCGGAAGGGCAGGACGTTCCCATCGTTGATGGCGTCCACAATGGTGTATGTATGGAGCTTGTCGCCGAAGGCCTGCGCCGTCGTGCGCAGATCCGGATTTTTTCCAGACCCGGCGTTAACGGAAAAGATCGGCGTCCCAGAGAATCCGAACAGGTGGTATTGAACGCCTTTGTGATGGCCTTGTGCATGTCCCCGAACTGGCTGCGGTAGCACTCGTCGAAGATGATGACGATATGCTGCCGGAAGGCGTCGTGCCCCTTGTTTTTCCGGACAAAAATATCGAGCTTCTGGATGGTGGTGATGATGATCCTTGCCTCCGGGTCGCTCATCTGCCGCTGCAGGACCGCCGTGTTGGCGTTGCTGTTGGCCGCGCCCTTTTCAAAGCGGTCATACTCCTTCATCGTCTGGTAATCCAGATCCTTCCGGTCCACCACAAAGAGCACCTTGTCGATATAGGGCAGCCGGGACGCCAGCTGCGCGGTCTTGAAGGAGGTCAGTGTCTTTCCGCTTCCCGTGGTGTGCCAGATGTAACCGCCGCCATCGATGGTCCCGGCCTTTTTGTAGTTGCTGGACACCTCGATCCGGTTCAGGATGCTTTCGGTGGCGGCAATCTGATACGGGCGCATGACCATCAGCAGATCCTCGGCGGTGAAGATGCAGTAGCGGGTGAGGATGTTCAGGATCGTGTGCTTCGCGAAAAAGGTCTTGGTAAAGTCCACGAGATCGGCGATGACCTTGTTGGTACGGTCGGCCCAGAACGAGGTAAACTCGAAGCTGTTGCTGGTCTTTTTGCTTTTGTTCCGCCCGTCGTTCATCTCTTTGATGTGGCTGTTGCGGGTGGTGTTGGAATAGTACTTGGTGTGGGTGCCGTTGGAGATGACGAAGATCTGGACGTACTCATAAAGCCCGCTGGCGGCCCAGAAGCTGTCCCGCTGGTAGCGCTTGATCTGGTTGAACGCCTCCCGGATGGCAACGCCGCGGCGCTTGAGCTCCACATGGACCAGCGGCAGGCCGTTGACGAGGATGGTGACGTCGTAGCGGGTGTCGTGGGTGCCCGCGCCCTCCTCGTACTGGTTGATGACCTGCAAGCGGTTGTTGTGGATATTCTTTTTGTCCAGCAGGTAGATATTTTTGGACGCGCCGCTGTCCTGCCGCAGCACCTGAACGTGGTCGTTCTGGATCTTGCGGGTCTTTTCCACGATGCCGTCGTTGGCGCTGGCGATGCTGGTTTTGAAGAACCGGTCCCATTCCGCGTCGGAAAAGGCGTAGTCGTTCAGCAGCTCCAGCTGATGGCGGAGGTTTGCGACAAGGGCGGCCTCGTCGTGGACGGTCAGGTATTCGTAGCCCTGCGCGGTGAGCAGGCGGATGAATTCCCGTTCCAGCGCCGCTTCGCTCTGGTAGCTGTCCGACCGCCGGGCCTCCGGGGTGTATTCCGCCACCACGGTGCTTTCGGGGGTGGCGGCAATGAGGTTGTATGTAGACATAGTTGTTATACTGTCAGCTCCTTAAACGTCAGCAGCTTGTCCCGGTAGTATTCATACTGCTTCTGGCGGGCGGCGATCTCGGCGGGCAGGCCAGAGGTCAGGTCATTGCAGAGAGCGTCGAAGCGGTTAAGGATTGATACGATTTCCAGCTGCTTGTCAAGTGGCGGAATCGGTATTAGTAGTCTTTTCATTTCTGCCACTGGAACGCTTTTTACTGTGCCGCCAGCCGCTTTTTTCAATATAGCTGTCCGAATTGGCTCCGTGTGTAGTAAGTACATAAGAAATTTGGAATTCAATTTTTCTTTTTGCGGTTTGATAGTATAGACACCCTCTTTAATATTCCAATTATATGGATATTCAGTGATTATCGCTGTTTCACCGATGGTGCCTGTCCCAGAAAAAAGAACGTCCCCTATTTCCAAATTAGATCGATTATTACACAACTGCAAAGCGAAATCATCGATTCTGTCGGTTTTTTCAGACATTACGACAGTATTGTTTTGAATTTCTCTAATAGTTACATAGTAATTATTTGCACCTTCAGTATTTAACTTAAAGAATTGTCTTGGATTTAACCCCGTGTTTAAAGATACAATAACATCCCCCAATATTTTCCGCTCCACATCCTCCCCAAACGTCAGCAGTTCATCCCGATAATGCTCATACTGCTTGCGGCGGGCCGTGAGTTCCGCTGTGAGTTCCGTGAAGCTGTCCAGTATGCGGACGATCTCCTGCTGGACGGGCAGCGGCGGGAGGGGGATTTTTATTGAGTTTATATCTTTTGCAAGTAAGTGCTTAACCGTTCCACTTTGCTTACTTTGTTCAATATCTTTGATTATAGGTGGCAAAAGGTGATTTAAGAAACCACGACAAGTTACCGCTTCATCTTTTGGACTGATTCGGCATACACGTTGACAAAGAACACTATCCGACATTTTCCAAGTAGAAACGTGGAAATTCCCATCCATGCCAACCAGCAAATCCCCCTTAGAAACAATATAGTTTTGAGGAATTATCTCCGTTGTATATGTAGTTGTTTCCCCGGCTAATACATCCCGGATTCTGACAAGCGGCAATCCATTCCCATCCTCATTAAATTTTGAAGCATCACAAGGATAGCCATATAAAATGTCGGCAATGTCAATTAAACGGGTGAAATTCACTCCATCCGGGCATAGTTTTTGTATCAACACATCCAATTTCATTAGTTTTCTCTCCTCGAAAGTTCCCTTTCAATCCATTCGTCAGGTTTAATGCCAAGCCCTTCGTCATTCAAACGCTTTTCTGCTTTTTTCCAAAAACAATTTCCGCTATCGAGTGAATCCGGCGGGTAAATATAATCACGTTTCACAACATCGTAGTTGCTCCATAATCTCAATAAATCTTTCGGAATCACAAGCGTCATGATATGGTACTGTTCTGAGATTTTCCCTAATTCTTTTGCCTAATTCTTTTGCCTGATTCATCCGGAAGCAAAAGGCTTGCTGTGTATGAGGACGGAGCCACTGTGACGGTTTGTCTCTCAAATCAATTACAACAGCTTTGTCTTTTGGCACCGACAAAATATAGATATACCCGACACTATTTTCGTCAGACATTTTGTCATATGCAAACCAAAGTGCGGTTTGAATATGATCCACTACATCAATGAAAGAAGTTGCCAGTCCATAATGTTGCGCCATAGCCTCCCTTTCATCATCCGTGCCTTCAAAATCAAATCGTTGTTCTTTTACTATTTTTAAGACATTGGTCCGCCATTCTTCTGCAAGGACCATTCTTTCTTTTGTTTCACACCCCCTATACAGAGATGACTTTAATGTCCATTCTTCGCGTTGGCCTCTATAAAAAATTTGTTCTTGAATTTTTCCACGGTGTACATGATAACGAACAATACCTGTAATTACGCCCAGCGCACGGTAATCTGTAATCAAGAACCGTGGCATATTCCCTTTTGAACTATTGCTGATTCTTGCCCCCCAGCAATGCCTTTTAATGGCCACGTCACATACTCTCAAAATTTCACTGCGCAGTTTTCGATTCATGCTTCACCCCTCAATCTCCGCCACGATCTTCTCAATTTCCTCCCGCAGCTTCTGCTCTCGGGCCACGATCTCCACGATCTCCGCGTTCAGCTTCTCAATGTCGATGACCTCCCGGGTGTCCTCCTGCTCCACATAGGTGGACACGGACAGGTTGTAATCCTGCGCGCCGATCTCGCCGTTGGGCACCAGCCGGGCAAAATGCGCCTTGTCCTCCCGCCCAGCATAGGCGCCCAGTATGGTCCGGATGTTCTCCTCCGTGAGCTTGTTGCTGTTCGTCACCTTGACGCACTGTTTGCTGGCGTCGATGAACAGCGTCGCGTTGTCCGTCTTGGATTTTTTCAGCACCATGATGCAGGTGGCGATGGACGTGCCGAAAAACAGGTTGTCCGGCAGCTGGATGACGGCGTCGATGAAATTGTTGTCGATGAGGTACTGGCGGATCTTCTTTTCCGCGCCGCCCCGGTACATCACGCCGGGAAAGCAGACGATGGCGGCGGTGCCATCGGTAGACAGCCAGCTCAGCGCGTGCATGATAAACGCGAGATCCGCCTTGGATTTGGGGGCCAGCACACCGGCGGTGGAGAACCGGGGGTCGTTGATGAGCGTGGCGTTGCCGTCGCCCTCCCATTTGATGGAGTAGGGCGGGTTGCTGACGATGGCCTCGAAGGGCTCGTCGTCCCAGTGCTTTGGATCGGTGATGGTATCGCCGTGGGCGATGTCGAATTTGTCGTACCCGATGTCGTGGAGGAACATATTGATGCGGCAGAGGTTGTAGGTGGTAATGTTGATCTCCTGCCCATAAAATCCCTGACGCACGTTGTCCCGGCCCAGTATCTTCGCGGCCTTCAGCAACAGGGAGCCGGAGCCGCAGGCGGGATCGTACACCTTGTTGACCTCCGTTTTTCCGCAAACGGCGATGCGGGTCAGCAGCTCGGAGACCTCCTGCGGGGTGAAGTATTCGCCGCCGCTCTTTCCGGCGTTGGACGCGTACATGCCCATGAGGTACTCGTAGGCGTCGCCGAACGCGTCGATGGTGTTGTCCTGATAATCGCCCAGCTTCATGTCGCCCACGCCGTTGATGAGCTTGACCAGCCGCTTGTTCCGCTCGGCCACCGTTCCGCCCAGCTTGTTGCTGTTGACGTCAATATCATCGAACAGCCCCTTGAAGTCGTCCTCGCTCTCGCTGCCCTTGGCGGAGTCCTCAATGGCCTGAAAAATCATTTCCAGCGTCTCGTTCAGGTTTTCATCCTGCGGGGCGCTCTTTTTTATGTTGCAGAACAGCTGGCTGGGCAGCATGAAAAAGCCCTTGGTCTGGATCATTTCGTCGCGGATCGGCTCCGCTTCCTCGTCGGACAGCTCCGCGTAGTCAAAGCCGTCGTTTCCGGCCTCGATCTCGTCCCGGTTGATGTAGTTCGCAAAATTTTCGGAGATGTAGCGATAAAACAGCATCCCAAGGACATACTGCTTGAAGTCCCAGCCGTCAACGCTGCCGCGGAGGTCGTTGGCGATCTTCCAGATCGTGCTGTGGAGCTCCTCGCGCTCCTGTTCCTTTTTCATGTCTGCCATATTCTTGTCCTCTCTTTCTGTTTTCGGTGACAGCAATCTTGCCGCTTGATCCATGCAGTGATATGAATCTTATCACCGTTGGATATATTTAGCAAGATTCTTGCTGTTTTTCAGCGAGAGTAACAAGTTTCTATATACTGTTTAGGCGAGGTGACAACTATGATCGGTGAGCGGCTTTCAGAGATCCGCAAGAGCTGCGGAGAAAATCAGGCGGACTTGGCGGCGCATTTGAACGTATCGGTTTCGACCATCCGGAGCTGGGAGCAGGGAAAAAGCTCACCGTCGCACGAGTTTCTGGTGAGCATCTGTCAGCTGTATCACATTTCGGCGGACTATCTGCTGGGTCTGTCCAACATTGATCCGGCCTATGTGCAGCGCCAGCGTTTGGAATCCTTTTCCAAGGCGGAGCTGAAGGAGCTGCGCAGCTTCGAGAACTACCTGCTGTGGAAGCGGCGTGAGAACAAGTGAATGAAATAAAGTGCATTCATGTGCGAGCCCTGTAGTGTCCACCAAGCCGCGCTTCTTTGGAAGTGCGGCTTTTTTGTTTGAAAACCGCTTTTTATCGAAATTCATTCTACCTTCTGAATCTTTTCAGGAACTTTAGCCAAATTTCAAATTTGACGCGTTTTTATCCAAAGTATGGCCGCTACGTGTTACGCAGTGCTTAGGGGCAATTCAGCAGGAAACAATCTTTTATCTCCGAAATGTAAAAATAAATTTTAAGTGTAAAATTTGAATTGACTTTCCAGGGATGACATGCTATACTATGCACAACAAAATTTGGAGGTGTCCAAAGTGTATCATCATAGCATAGGGGATTTGTTTGATTTACGAAACGTAGTTGGCGGCAAGCTGGAACAGTTGATTTCCGAACGTACATTGACAAAGCGCGCAGTATGCACCAATACAGGAATTTCCAGGCCGACTTTAGACAAAGTGCTTGCCGGGGAAGTCACAAGCAAAGCCAATTTTGAAAAGCATATTGCAAAGCTGCTTGCGTATTTGAATATGACGCCAGATGAACTTATGGATGACATCGACAATCCGTTCAGCAGCACGCGGCAGCTGCGAAAAGTGTTGAGCATGAATCTGCAGAAAGTCAGTCAGGAATCAGGGATCCCGGTGGAGGAACTGAAAAAAATCGAGGCTGGCGAAGATGTGCCGCTGTATGAACTGCGGGATCTGGCTTGCTGTCTTGAGACAGGAGTCAGAGGGTTGCTGGGAGAAAACTATTTTCAGACAACAGTAGCACGCGGCGAGGACTTTCTTGAGAATGACCCCTGTACAGTCTGCTCTCCAAGTGGTTTTTGGGGGCACTTCGGGATTCTCGTCAAGGGTCTGCCGAAATTTATGTGGTTCCCGGTGACGGCATATACGTGTTCTCTGATTCGTCAAAACCAGAACAATCAGTATATGGTCATCCCCTGCCTGGATAACAGCTTGCTGCTGATCAATAATAAGAACGTCCTGGAAATGACACTGCTGGATGACGCATGCTCGGAGCCGGCAGATATGGATTGGGACTATGATTCCGACAGCGGAGCTTTCCCCGCAGTATTTTATGAAGCGTTTGATGATTACCTGGAGTTCTGCGAGGAAGGCGGCAATCCCAGGCAGTACGGCATTTCTGAGCAGCTGGCTGCGGCAATGGAGCGCACGATTGAACAGAATCAGATCAACAGAGACGATTTTTCCAGGGCACTGCACTCTCTGACGGTCTATTTTGAGGACGGCACAACCCGGATACATGTGCTGGATTATTACGATGGAACTGACATTGCTGCGTCAGTAACGGGAATTTATGAGATCGGCGAGCCAGTTGACGGGTCTGTAGTTCAGTTTCAGGACGATATAGGCAGTGAAGTGTTTGTCAATCTGAAGCGTGTGTCTATGATAAAGCTGCCCTTGGAAAAGACAGAAGCTGCAATTTGGGAAAACACAAAAGCAGCGCTGGAAGAGCCGTAATGAATTCAGGCAACGGTTTGCCTCCATCATTTTTCTGATCACGTCATAGCGCACGCTGTCCAGATAAGCCCACTCCTCCGCAATCGGAACCTTCAGGGATACAGCAGACTGTGCCGCAGCCGGAAGCCACCGGAAACCATATCCATCTTTTTGTTTAGAACACCTCCGTCCTGTCAAAACTATGGGCGGAGGTGTTTACAATGAATCGGAAACCGAACTTCTTTGACAAAGCGACCGAGTTTATCAGCGGCAAGGGCTTCTACCTTGTGGTGCTGCTGTGCGTGGCGGCCATCGGCGTGTCCGGCTATTTTCTCATGCGCTCCATCGCGGGGACGGGAGAGGAGCCCTCCGCCGCGGCGGCGGGGACTACACAGATGCCGGACGACCAGACCGCCGCCCGGCCCAGCCCGTCCGTCCAGCCCACGGCCCGTCCGTCGGCAAACCCCAGTCCCGTGCCCACTCTGACGCCCTCTGTCCCGCCCGCGGAGACGCCGGACAGCAGCCCGGAGCCCACCGAGACGGTGAAACCCGCGGCGCTGGTGTTCACGTGGCCGGTGAAGGGCGCGGTCATCGCGTCGTACAGCGTGGAGACGCTGCTCTATGACGAGACCATGCTGGACTGGCGCACCCACGAGGGGCTGGACATCGCGTCCTCGCTGGGGACGAAGGTGCTGGCCACTGCGGCGGGCACGGTGAGCGAGGTGTATGACGACGAACTCATGGGCACCACCGTGGTCATCGACCACGGCAACGGCCTTGCCAGCGTCTACTCCAATCTGGCCGCCAAGCCCACGGTGGCGGAGGGGGACAGCGTCCGCACCGGCGACGTCATCGGCTCCGTGGGGGACACCGCCGCCGCGGAGAGCGGCCGGGCATCCCATCTGCACTTCGCCATGTACAAGAACGACCTGCCCACCGATCCGGAGGAATATCTGCCCGACTGAGCTGTTTATAATTAAAAAGATGAGAAAAAACGCCCCGCTTTTTTCAAAAAGCAGGGCGTTTTTTGCGTATTTTGAGACAGTTTCAGAAGGTCACGGGGCCGTTTTCGGCGTTGTAGCGGATGCGGCCGTCCTCCCAGCGGACGGACAGGTCGCAGGCCACGTTCTGGGTGGGGTCGGGGTGGCCCTCCCACAGGCGGTACAGGGTGGGCAGGAACACCGGCCAGCGGCTGGCTTCGTACTCAGAGTGGAAGGCGCGCATCTCATCGGAGGGGGCGGAGGAGGGGTCGGCCAGCACGAAATCAGGCGGCATGGAGCATTTTGTGTTCATGACGGAGCAGGTATAGTGGTTGGAGCCGCCGGGGGCCGCCTCCCACATATGGATGGTCATGTCGCAGAACTCATTCTTGGAATTAAAGGTGCCCTCCACGATGACGTGGCTCAAGCTGGCGGTGAGGGGGAAGTAGTTGTCCAGATCCAGCCGGTTGATCTGGATGCCGTCGCCGCCAAAGACGGGCTTACCGGGGACCATGGCCTCGGAGATCATGTGGGCGGACTTGAGGAAGCCGACCTCCCACGGGGCGCGGACCCAGCTGAACCGCTTATGGGAGCCGGGAGCCCAGAGGTAGTACCCCTTCTCCATGTTGGCCCACCACCAGTCCAGCATTTCCGGCTCCACGCCGGGGAGGAAGTGCTGGACCGGGGATGCGATGACCCAGCCCTTGGCCTTGGCTTCGTCGGTCAGCTCAAAGTCGGGGATGAGGGGCGTCGGACGGTCCAGTGGAGTGAAGTCCAGCTGGGGAACGTGGACATTTTTCTGGAAGGGCATATAGGTCTGCCCGCCGTTGGGAATATAGTTGAGATCGCTCATAGTGATCGCTCCTTTTGCGTTTACCCCATTTTACATCGAAAAAAACATTTCCGCAAGGGGCGAAAACGGATCAGCCCAGCGTGTTGCCGAGGTTCTGGAGGAAGGAGTCCACGTACTTCTGGTTGACGGAGTAGATCACCCGGGTGCCCTGCTTGTCCATGGTGATGAAGCCCACGGTGACCAGCGAGTTCATATGGTGGGAGATGGTGGCGGGAGAAAGGCCGATGCGCTCCGCCAGATCCTGCCCGCAGAGGGGGCCGGAGCGGAGGAGCTTGAGGATGTCCAGCCGCCGCTTGTCGGAGATGGCTTTGAGCCGGTCGGACAGGTACTCGGTGTTGTCGCTGTACCGGCGGATGAGCTGTCGCAGCTGATGGTGGCAGATGCCGGGGACGAAGTAGACCGGGGTCTCCGGCATCGTCTGGTCCCAGACCATGCCGATGCCGTTGAAGAAGGCGACGCTGGGGCATACCAGCAGGGACTCCCGGTCGATGTGCTGAAGGCCGAGCTGCTCCAGATACTCGGAAGCGTCGCTGCTGAGATCCTGCCGCACCTGAGCGATGGTGGCGTCGCACTGGGCCTGAAGGGCGGCGGTGTGCCGGAGGATCACCGGCTCGCACAGGGCGACGAGCTGCTGATACAGGTCAAAATAATGCTCCGGCTGCCGCCACAGCTGGGAGCAGACCCATTTGGTCTGCTGGCTGCACGGGTAGACGGTGAGGAATTGCAGCAGGCTCTCGAAATCCTGCACCTCGGCGGGGATTCCGGGGTCGCAGTTCAGCGTCAGCGTAATGAGGTGGCGCAGGGTCTCGGTGCTGTGAAGATCCGGCCCGTTCCCGTCCCGGATCAGGTGGAAAAAGGCCCAGATCAGGCGCTGGTCAGTGGCGGAGCCGGGCTGGCAGAGAGGGGCGACCAGCTCTTCGCGCTCCTTCAGCACAGCGAGGACGTCCGTCTCCAGTGTCCGCGCGGGGGCGGTCAGCGCGGACAGCTCGTCCAGCGGAATGCCGTATTTCCGGGAAAGGCTCTCGCAGATGCCGGAGACGGAATTGGGGATCTCGGGCGCGCGGCCGAAGCAGCGCTCCAGAATAAAATTCAACTCTATAATAGGATCCGGCTGGGAAAGGTATCGCACGCTCATAGGCGGCCTCCTTATTTGTACTCAATAATCCATATCGTACCACTCGGGCCGCCGGAAGGCAAGAAAAAAAGCCTCTCGTTTTGAGGTTTATCGAAATTGCTCAAAAAGGCGGGGCAATCGGTCCCGCCCTCTGCCATAATTCAACATCCATCGAACTATAACTTTAAAAATATCGAAGAATACAGTTGACAAACTGGGAAATCAACGGTAAAATCGTCGTCAAAGATCGCTATCTGTTAGACAAGTATCGAACAGTAAACCGGCAAAGGAGTCAGGTGGACGCACGGGCGATGCTTCGATGCGATTCGAAACAAGAGAAAGGAAGTATTCGTATGAGAATGGGCAAGCGTATTCTCTCCCTGCTGCTCAGCGCAGCGATGACCGCCTCTCTGGCTGTCACCGGCGTCGGCGCGGCGGGCGGGACGGCTGCCGCTGACGATCAGCAGTGGCAGACCCCAGAATACACCAGCGCCGTGGATACCGGCAGCGCGGACAGCGTTGTGGAATTCAGCGGCGGCAGCTGGACCCTCAGCAAAAGTGAGGACGTTCAGCTGACAGAAGGCGGCGACCTGCACGCCTCCTCCGATCTGGTGGAGGTCATCGTCGTCATGGAGGAGCAGCCGCTGATCCGCAGCGCTGTGTCCGCCGGACTTGCGGGTGACATGCCCGCCTACATGGCCATGAGCAGCACCGTCAGCACCGAACAGGCCATGCTGCGCACCCACGACAGCGCCCGGGCTCAGATCGCCCAGCTCTGCGGCAGCGCGGCGGACACCACCGGCTATGACTACACCGTGGTGCTCAACGGCTTCTCCATGACCATGCCTTACGGCAAGATCGCCGAAGCCGAGGCCCTGCCCGGCATCAAGTACATCCGGGAGTCCCGGACCTACACCGTGCCGGAGAACCAGAGCAGCTATGATCTGGCCATGACCAACAGCGTCGGCATGATCGGCTCCGACGAGGTCAACGACATGTCCTTCGACGGCGCCGACGGCGCAGGCACGCTGGTGGCCATTCTGGACACCGGCATCGCCGAGGGCCACGACGCCTTCCACGTGGAGCCGGATACCAGCACCGCCCGGTACGGCTCCGTGAGCGCCCTTCAGGCCGCCATCAGCAGCACTACCCTGTCCTCCGGCGTGACCGACGCGTCCGACGCGTGGATCAGCGCCAAGATCCCCTATGCCTACAACTACTCGAACATGACCACCGGCGGCTACTCCACCGCTCAGTCCCACGGCACTCACGTGGCGGGCACCGTGGCGGGCGACAACGGCGTAGACTTCTTCGGCGTGGCCCCCAAGGCCCAGCTGCTGGTCATGAAGGTCTTTGACGAGCAGGGCTCCACCAGCGACGCCGCCCTGAACGCGGCTCTGGATGACTCCGTGAAGCTGGGCGCCGACTCCATCAACATGAGCCTTGGCTCCACTGCGGGCTTCTATTATGACCGCGGCACCGAAGACGAGGCCTACAACAATTGCTGGGACGCGGGCGTGAACCTGCTCATCGCCGCCGGCAACGAGTACACCAACGCCTACTACAACCAGTACAGCAACAATCTGGGTCAGGCCGACACGCCGGACAACGCCGCCGTGGCCGCTCCCTCCACCAGCTACTCCGCCCTGTCCGTGGCCAGCGTGAACAACGTCGCGGTCAAGAAGAACTTCTTCAAGCTGGGCGGCGCGGACGCTGCGGACGAGAACCGCATTGCCTTCGGGCAGGCGGTCAACGCTTCTACCGGCGCCAGCCTGAGCATCATCGACTATCTGCGGACCTGGTCCAGCGAACCCAGCAGCAACTTCCCCAGTTTTGAGTACGTGGTCATCGGCGGCATCGGTGAAGAGGCTGATTACGCCGCCGCCGGCATCACCGGAGAAACGGATCTCACCGGCAAGTTCGTGCTGGTGAACCGCGGCACCACCACCTTTGAGGAAAAGGCCACTGTCGCCAAGAACCACGGCGCCAAGGGCGTGATCTTCGTCAACAACACCGCCAATGCCGGCAGCTTTGCCCCCGCGTTCAATAACTATGTTCTGCCCTCCTGCGGCATCAGCAAGGAGGACGGCGAGAAGCTGGCCGCCGCCGAAAGCAAGACCGTCACCTTCGGCCCCACGCAGGGCACTTACTGGTACGGCAACGTTCCCGCCGAGGAGCAGATCCCCTGGGTAGACACCTTCCCCGCGGCGGACGGCTACACCATGAGCGACTTCTCCAGCTGGGGCCCCGCGCCCAACCTGTCCATCAAGCCGGAGATCTCCGCTCCCGGCGGCAACATCATTTCCTCCGTCATCGGCGGCGGCTATGAGTCCTACAGCGGCACCTCCATGGCGACGCCTCACATGGCCGGCGCGGCCGCTCTGGTGCGCTCCTACGTGAAGAGCACGCTGGGCGTCACCGACTCCACCGCCATCCGCGACCTCACCGAGAACCTGATGATGAGCACCGCGGTGCCCGGCACCAACGACACCGGCGCGGAGTTCTCTCCCCGTGAGCAGGGCGCGGGCCTTGTGAACGTGAAGAACGCCGTCACCACCAAGGCTTACCTCTCTACCGCTCCGGACGCCGACGGCGTCACCCGCCCGAAGGCGGAGCTTGGCTCCAGCAGCACCGGCAGCTTCGACTTCACCTTCTACGTGAACAACCTCACCAATGAGACGCTGACCTACACCCTGACCGCTTCCTCTCTCACCGAGGGCATCGTCACCCAGTCCGGCGTGAAGTTCTCCGATCAGGTGTCTCAGCGCCTTGACGAGAGCGACTTTACCGTGACCTACGGCGGCGACGCCGCGAACGGCGTTGTGACCGTGCCCGGCAACGGCACCGCCACCGTGTCCGTAAACATCACGCTGACCGACAGCTACATCGCCGAGCTGTACGGCAACTTCGAAAACGGCAACTACTGCGAGGGCTATGTGTACCTCCAGCCCACCGAGGGCGACAACGTCACGCTGGTGATCCCCTATCTGGGCTTCGTGGGCGACTGGGCCACCGCCGGCGTCGTCTTTGAGGGCGCTATGGACTCCAACTTCTCCCTCGCTCCCACCCAGTTCGCCACCGCCAACGTCATGGGCAGCGGCACCTATCTGGGTGAGGACGCCACCAATGACAGCTCCAAATCCTACAATTACAACCGTCTGGCCTTCTCCCCCAAGATCGCCGGGGACCAGCAGTATCTGGCCATGCAGCTGGGTATCCGCCGGAACCTGCTGAACTTTGAGGCCAGCATCACCAGCCCCGACGGCGAGAAGGTCTGGTCCCTGGGCACCGACTACCTGCGCAAGGCCTTCTTCTACAACGGCTACGGCATCTACCGCACCCAGATCATCAGCGACGGCTGGACCGGCCGCTACTACAACGAGGAGACCGGCGCTTACGACGGCGAGATCGTCCCCACCGGCCAGTACTACACCCTGACCCTCTCCGGCTACGCCGGACAGCAGACCGAGAAGCAGGCCAGCGTCAGCTACAAGCTGTGGCTGGACGGCGGCGCGCCTGAGGTCAGCAACCTCCAGTGCTACACGGACGAGACCGACGGCAAGTTCAAGCTGGCCTTCAACGTGCAGGACGATCACTATGTCCGCAGCATCGAGCTTCACGACTCTACCGACAGCTGGAGACTCACCTACACCGCCGAGAACTTCAAGGACGTGGAGCCCCAGGGCAGCAAGAGCCTTGTCACCATGGATCTGGACGATCTGTGCCAGTTCCTTGCCGACAACGGTCTGAACCCCGGGCGCGTCAAGATGTACGTCTATGACTACTCCATGAACTACAGCGTCACCTACATCGACCTCGGCCCCCAGTACCTGAGCCTGTCCAACGCCACCGTGGCCGTGGGCGACACGCTCCAGATGGAGTACCGGGTGCTGCCCGCCCGTCTGGCCGACACCCTGAAGCTTGACTGGACCTCCAGCGACGAGAACATCGCCACCGTGGATGAGAACGGCGTGGTCACCGGCGTGGCCAAGGGCGAGTGCGTCATCACCGCCACCGCCGAGAGCGGCCTGTCTGCCAGCGCCAAGCTCACCGTAGGCGACAAGACGCTTGCTCCCGAGCAGCCCGAGACGCCCGACCCCGATGCCCATGTGGACTACCCCTCCGCCGAGGCCGATCCCACCATCTGGGACAACAGCGTGGCCGCCAGCCCCTCCGACGAGCTGAACGACCGCTTTGAGGCCGACGGTCTCTGGTACAAGGTCACCGGCGAGGACACCGTCCAGCTCATCAGAAACCCCAATGTGACCGGCGACTATTCCAACCCCTATCCCAGCGCCCCGGCAGAGCTGGTCATCCCCAAGACCGTCACAAACAGCGAGACGGGCAAGACCTACACCGTCACCACCATCGGTTACCGGGCCTTCTTTATGTGTGGCCAGCTCACCAGCGTCACCCTGCCGGACACCATCCGGGTCATCGGCGACTATGCCTTCCAGACCAGCTGGGGCACATCCAAGATCACATCTCTGGATCTGCCCGAGGGTCTGGAGGAGATCGGCGCCAACGCGCTTTATAAGATCCCCGTGGACTTCAAGCTGCCCAGCACCCTGAAGCGCATCGGCAGCAGCGCCTTCTCCTACAGCGGTATTACCGAGGTCCATTTCGGCGACGCCATTGAGGCGGTGGACAGCCGAGCCTTCAGCTTCTGTACGCAGCTGGTCAAGGCCGAGGTCAACAAGGCGACCCAGCACACCGAGGGCCTGTACCTGAACTGCACCGCGCTGTCCGACGTCACCATTGAGGACGGCGTCACCATCCTGCCGGAGAACTGCTTCTTCGGCTGCGAGAGCCTGACCTCCATCGCTCTGCCGGACAGCGTCACCGAGTTGAGTTCGTCTGTGTTCTACGGCTGTGACTTCTCCAGCCTTGACTTCCTGAACACCGGCAGCGTCACCACGCTGGGCGACTTCTGCTTCGCGGGCAACGACAGTCTCCATGACATCGTCATCCCCGACTCCGTCACCTATGTGGGCGCCAACCAGTTCTACTGGTGCAAGTACGTGGCCCACATTACCTTCGGCGAGAAGGTGGCCTATGTGGGCAAAGGCGTCATGAGCACCTTCTTCACTGATTCCTCCGTGGAGCGTGTGGTGCCTGAGGTCCGCAGCGCCACCGCCGGCGCGGCCGTCCGCCGCAGCGGCTACGTGGGCGGCATGACCCGCGACGGCGCAAACTTCGATGTGTACTGCGGCTCCGCCTTCGTGGTGGATGGCATCACCTATATCCCCACTTCCGCTACCGAGGTTCAGGTCAGCGAGTATGATGAATCTTCTGTGTTCGGCGTGGTCACCATTCCGGAGGCCGTCACCTGCGAGGGCGACGAGACCACCTACACCGTTACCTCTGTGGCCGATAACCTTTTCAAGCAGAAGTACAATATTACCGAGGTGCACCTGCCCGACACCATCACCACCGTGGGTGAGCGCGCCTTTGACCAGATCCACGGCCTGAACTACATCAACATCCCCAAGAGCCTCACCGCCCTGACCGGCATTCAGGCCTTTGGCTACGGCGGCTGGAATGCACAGGAGGCCGGCGAGTGGCAGGTGGATACACTTTATGTCCCCGCGTCTCTTGCAACTTGGAATGTCAGCGCCTTCTCCGGCAACAAGTACACCGCCGCCGTGCTGGAAAACGGCCTGCACATGGTGGGCAGCTACGGTATTTCTAACAATATGTATCTGACCAATGTGAAGATGGCTTCCACCGTTCAGTTCCTGAAAAACAACGCTTTCTCTGACTGCACCGCACTTGAAAGCATTGAACTGCCCGATGGTCTGCTTTACATCGGCAATAGCGCCTTCCTTGGCGACCCGCTCAAGAGCGTTGACCTGCCCGACTCCGTGAAATATGTCGGCACTCAGGCCTTTGAGTCCCTGAAGTATGACTACAGCACTGGCTCTACGGTCATCACCTATGTAGGTGCGTCCGAGATCAAGCTGGGCAGCGGCGTCACCGGCCTCGGCTGGAACGCCTTCTACAAGGACGCCAAGCTCACCGCCGTGCTGGGCAGCCAGCAGAACCTGCTCGTCGAGCGCTGTGACTTTGCCGAGACCCCGGACGTTGTCTGGGACGGCAAGACCAGCATCCCCGCCGGCGACTGGTCCCGCGTGCCCGCCGGGACCACCCTCCGGATCAGCGGCAATGTCCGCATTGACGGCTCCCTCATCATTGAGGACGGCGCCAAGGTCGTCGTCACCGAGGACGGCAATCTGGACATCGGTCTGGGCGCGAACGTGGACACCAGCAAGATCTCCTACATCCGCGTGCCCCTTCCCGTTACGCCCGTCACCCCCGTCAATCCCAGCACGCCTGACACGCCCGACGAGCCTGAGTTCCGCTTCGACGACGTGAAGGACGAGAGCGCCTACTACTTCGAGCCTGTCTACTGGGCGGTGGAGAACGGCATCACCACCGGTGTGTCCGACACCCTGTTCCAGCCCGACGGAAACTGCTCCCGCGCGCAGGCCGTGACCTTCCTGTGGCGCGCCGCCGGTAAGCCCGCGCCCAAGTCCGCCGACATGCCCTTCACCGACGTGGTTTCCGGCAGCTACTATGAGACCGCGGTGCTCTGGGCCGTTGAAAACGGCATCACTACCGGCACCAGCGCCACCACCTTCAGCCC
>CAKUKL010000004.1 GCA_934662925.1 uncultured Oscillospiraceae bacterium
GCTACTGCTAATGGAATAACAGGTTCGGTCAGAGCCGAACAGTTTAATTACGCGACCTCGTGTCGCGCGTAGGCGAAAGGATTGAAGTGCATACTTTTCTGGAAGTTGATCGTGTTGAACACCTTGATCTTATAGGGCTCATAGATGATTTTCCCATTCTTGCCCCGCACAGGCTTTCCGTCCTTGTCCCGCTTGGGAACACCCCGTTGCAGGAGCTTCCCGCACTCGATCAGGACCGTGCCCTTTGGGTCGGTCACAACATAGCTGCTGTGCATTTGCATGAGATTGGGTTTGATGAAAAACCTCGTTTTGCCGCTGCCGGAGCCGCCGACCACCAGCACATTTTTGTTGCGGGCGTGGGCGGGATTTTGGGGTCGGCCATTCAGCATCAGCCCTTCGCTTTGGGTGAGAATGATGTTATTCTCCGGTTTGGGAGCCATGTAGGGCGCAATATCTTCCCGGGTGCCCCAGCGGGCAGAACCGTATTCCACATCCTTGCGGAACTTCTTGGCGTTCTTACCTCTGACATAGACCACCAGCCGCATGAGCGCCATACCCGCAAGACCAATCAGATAATCAAGCCCCGCACCGGGCAGGACATGGGAAAAGGCAAGATCAAATCCGGTGCTGAACCCCAGCAGTTTTCCAGAGGCATCCGCTCCCGGTGCAAGTCGGATGGCCTCGCCCAGCTTGGCGAAAGCAAGCAGAAAAATGAGATACGGTAAATTGGGCAGCAGATATTTCTTCAGCTTTTCTGCGATACTCATAGCTCTGGCCCTCCGTGGGTTTGGGTCTTGACCTTTTCCTTGCCAATAGACAGCGCCAGTTCCCTGAACTTATGAAGCTGCGCCAGCAGAGAGGGACGGTCAGAGCGTTCCATATCCAGCCGGGTATATTCCTTGAAAGCTGCCGTCAGCGCATCTGCCTGATTGGCCTTGAAATACACCGTCCATTTGGGCGGGGTGCTCTCCGTATCCTTTTCGATGTGGTAGCGCACCTGATGTTTCCGGGCAATACGCTCGAATGAGCGGATCCGCCCGGTAACTTCAATACTGGTGGCACCGCCATCCCGGCCGGTCAGCCGCTTCATGCTGTTTCTGCCGACCTGGGGCGTTGTACGGGATTCTTCCATCTTGCGCAGAGCCGCCGCAATGGCGGCTTTCAGCACACGGCCGGTGAGCTTGGCACTCTGCACGGAGATGGATACAGTTCTGTTTTCAATACCTTCCTGCAAACAGATCCTCCTTTCTCAGGAATAGTGGGAATGGTTCAGCGGTCGGGTATGAGCTGCCGGGACTCATGGGAGCGGGCTTTTGCCGCCTGCTCCACCTGGATTTTTGCGTGGCGCAGCAGTGTCTTGATGATGGTGGCCGGATGATCCTGTTCCTCCAAACGCGCCACCATGCCCCGGCACTCGTCAGGAAGATGGTCTGCCATGGCCTGCACGGCTTCCTCCACCGGGCCGAGAAAGCCCCAGCAGCTATCTTCCAGTTCGCCGTTTTTGTAGAGCTCATAGCCATAACACTCGCCCCGCAGGTAGGAATCGTAAACAGCAACTTCGCTGTCCAGCATGGCCCGTGCCTTTTGCAGGTCATCCTCGGTCAGTTCCGAAATCTCGAACGCTTTCTGCACAGCTTCCTTGGAAACATAGATCCAGCCAACCTGCCCGCTGTCCCACGGATCATGAAAACTGGTGGTTTGCATGGCAAGCCCGCTGTGATCCAGCAGATACAGGGGCTGCACGATGTACTTTTCAGAAATGACATCCAGCAGAGCGTTGTCTGCCGCCTGTTCATTGGAAAAGCTGCCTGCCAGCTTTTCATAGCTTGCTTCGCCCTCAGGGGTATTGCCGACCGTATCCAGATATAGCTTTTGCAGGAAAGCATCCTTATCCGCAAAATCGTGGTGATCGCCCAGAGCGTAGCGGCGGTGAAAGCAGACCATCGTGCCCAAAGGCTCGTCCAGTTCCCGGGGATTGATCAGAATGTCATCCTGCTGGACCATGAGCGCATACGGCTCCTGCACGGCCATCAGCATATCCGGCACCTCCATTCAGCGCTCACAGCTCCGGCCCTCCGTGGGATTTCTGGGAAGTCTTTTCTTCCGGGAGCGGCTGCTTGATGGCAATGATTTTTCCGGCCAGTCGGGCAAATTCCTCGGGGTGCTTGAACTGCTCCGCAAATTTGGCCGCGTGTTCCGGGGCAATGTCCGTAAAACTATCTTCTCCGAGACCAACGAGAAAGAACTTGCCTGCCACGATGTCATAGATCTCGCCGTCCTCGTCCCGGAGCGCCCGGTTGAGAGGCAGTCCTGTCAGCTTGCCTTCCTCATTGCAGATCAGCGCCACGGGCTCTTCGTAGGGATACACTGCCTGAATATCGCCGCCGACCGCCGCCTGCAGGCTGGCAAGGTCGCTGCCGATCTCCGTTTCATAGGGCACCTTACCCGGTTCTACCATCAGTATATTCATAAAGAAACATCCTCCTTTTTCTTCGCCGCCAAGTCCGGGGCGGCTGCCGGTCTGTCCTGCCTGGCCTGATCCAACTTTTTCAGAACAGATGGTTTGCCCTCAGATACAGAAATGCCGCCGTCCGAAACCTCTTTCTGTTCGGCGGCGGTGTGTTCCATGCCCTCGACCCGATAACCGGGAAGCAGGACACCATATACCATGAAGTGCTGTTCATACTGCTTTGGGATCTCCGGGGAGATCTCCGTAAACAAATGCGCATACGCTTTTTTGCGACCAGCCAGATACTTGTACGCAGCGGCTTTATCCGTGTAGCGTTTATGATCCTGCCCGGCGATGTGAAGGTTGTATCCGTTCTTGGCGGTATTGAGATACAGATTCCAGGTGACATACCACGCTTTCGGCACACGAGTCCCCGTGCGGCGGTCATAGGCGGTATCTTCCCGGACATTGCAATTCATTTTATAGACCCTGTTGCTGATCTCCTCCCACTCGTTGTTACGGGGATTGGGCTGCCATTGATTAGATGTATGGGTGACCTCCGGGGTGCGCAGGTATTCCAGCGCCCGGTTGATCAGCTGTGTGGTCACAGCCTGCTGTTCCCACTGCTTTGCCGCCGCAACTACAATGTCATCGGCTTTCTGCTCATTGTCATGGCTCTCCTGGAGCATGGCAGCCAAGCGGCCGGTTCCTTCTGTGATCAAATGAGAAATGTCCACATATTCACAGCTGACGCTATGCTCGATACTCAATTTTGCGCCGGGAACCAGACAGTCGCCATAGCGGTAAACATGATAGTCCTTGTTTTCTTCCAAACGAGTTTACACCTCCTAAAGCTCGGGTTCTGATTTTGTTTTTGCCGCCGCTGGTGCTGGCTTTTGCTGCTGCTTTCCCGCCGCAAGCTGCCCCAGGACAGATGGCCGTTTGCTTTCGCCCAGAGAAAGAGGCTGCTCCGAGTGGGTGAAGATGTGTTCCAGCTTCAAATCAGCCACAATTTCGTCAAACACGGCGTTGATGGCTTCACGCTCCGCACCCTGCGGGTAGGCACGAATGACCTCCGGCTCGCCGCCCAGGCTACTGACCAGAGAGACAGCGCACTCGGCATGACCGTCCAGATAATCCGAACGGTACGACAAGCGGTCCTGCACATAACAGGCAAAGGCCCGGGCGGTCAGTTCCACATTGCTGTCCCAGTAACCGCCGTCCTTCTCACACTCCTTGCCCATGCGGACAGAGTTCATATAGTAATCCGTGCGGATACGTCTAATGACAGGCTCCTGGGGCGCATTATCCACTTGCAGGATCCGTTCATAGGTTTGCAGCCGTTCCCGGTCGGCCTTGGGGATCACATGGCCGGAGATGGATTTTTTGAGATCATTGAGTTGCCGGACACTGCCCGGCTCACCGGCCAGAAAAGATTCTTTTAGGCGTTCATACTGTGCCGTCACCGCAGGATCATCCGCACGCCGGACAGAATAACCCATAGCGGAATCCAGCCAGGAAGCAGCGCCCTTGCGGGAAATCTCCGTCTGCTTGACAGCTCGTGCCGCAGCCTGCTCCGGCGTTTCAGACTTGTACTTGATGGCGTCGATCAGCTTCTGAAACGGGGGATACATTCTGGGGCTGTCTGAAAGGAAGCCCTTTGCCCCCATCTTGACACCCAGATAATCGTCCAGACCATGCCACCACTCATGAGCCAGTGAACCGGCACCTCGCATTTTTGTCAGGTTGATGACCTTCCGCAGCGGCTCATAGTGGGCGACGGCGCTGCCGCTGCCGCGGGCGCCGAAGGCAATGGAGAGGACACCGCCGTAGGAAACGTCCTTTTCGCTGATCTTCAGGGCAGAACAGAGGTCTTTCAGTGCATCATATCCCATGTTGAGGGAAGCCTGCCGGTCATTCTGATTCATCCAGTTGCCGTATTCGCCGCCCCGGAAGCCGAAAGCGTCAATATAGTCCTGACCTACAATATCCCGGCCGCCCCGAAAATCCGGGCCGGTTCGCCGGACATCCGAAAGCTGCGGCGGGGTAAAGCGTTTCTTCCCAGTAGCGCCACGCTGGGTTGCGTAATCCTGCGCCCATTTCAGTGCTTCCTCGTATGTCCCCAAATTGGTGCAGAGGATCTGACTGCGCTTTGTTACATAGTAGGTATTCGGTTTCCAGTCACCGTCCCGGGAATAGACTCCCTTGCCATCGTTGAAGCGCACCTCAAAACCTTTTGGGATTTTCAGCTCTTTTGAAATACCGAATTGCTCTGCGGCAGCCTTGCGGGTGAAGTTATATTCAAATTCCCGGGCAGTCCGTACCCGGAGCGTCTGGGCCAGCTTGTTGGTGATAAGGGGATTCTCATGGGCTTTGTGGGTATAGACAAACTGCGGGCCGCTGATCCAGCCGGTTTGCTTTTCCACATAGCCGCCGTCCAGCATAAAGCGTTCATACGCCTGCATAGCATCCTCGCGACTGTGTACCTTTTCCATAACAGATTGCAGAGCACGAACCGTGTCAATGTACTGTTCCTGCCGGACCAGCCGCTTTTCCGGGGTATCGTCTGTGCGGTAGTAATAGGGCGCAGCGCTCAGAGAATCCCGCACCTTCTTGATGAAGTAGACCACATCGGTAGGAATACCGCTGGCAATCATGCCGGGATAATCTGGTTTCTTCCAGACATTATCCTTGCGGACATACTTTTCAGCCTCCCGCTCATTCATCTCCGCAAGGTCAGAAGTATAAAGCCCCCGGCCGCTCCAAAGGTCCTTTTTCGCTCCACCGATTTTCTGCCCGAAGTCCTCATGTTGCGATGTTGGCATCCGGTACCTCCTGTTCCTCAGCAATGCGGCTGACGATCTCCGGGCAGATGTCGTATATCTGCATGAGCCGTCTGGCGGTGCCGCAGGGCTGTGCCGCGCCGCTGGTCCAAAGCCGGATCGTGCTGGGCGTGACATTCATCACCAGTGCAAAGGCACGCTCATTCATGTCCAGCTTTTTCATAAGGGCCAGCACCATAGGCGGGCTGTATTCCGGGCAGCGGGCAGCGCCCGCTATGACCTGCAAGGCATTGGTTTCTTTTTTCATGGGTCGTTCCTCCTAAATAGAAATAGCCGCCTCTTTCGGGCGGCTTCGGTGGGGCTGGTCCCGGCTTTGCCGGAGAACACAGAGCAATTTATCGTTGTAGTCTTTGCCCTCACGGGGCGGGTGGATCCCGACACGGATATGCCGGAAGCGGTTATCTGTGCTGAGCAGCCTGCGAATCTTTCGGGCATTGACGATACCGGCAAGGTCGTTGTCCATATACAGGTTGACCTTTCGTATCTCCGGGTGCCGTCCCAAAAAGGAGACCAGCGCCACCGGAGAAGTACCGCCCAGGGAAAGGCGGTAGCCGTCCCAATTCCAGCCCTGCATCACTTGAAGGGAGGCGTGGGATAGGGCGTCGATAGGAGCCTCAAACACGGCAAGATCCCGGCTGCCCGGATCCTGCGGCGGCAAACAGAAGCTGAACTGCTTATCGCTGCCGTACACATCCTTTTTGATGGGCTCGGCGGTACCACGCATACAGGCGAATTTTGCCGTTCCGGTGTCGTCCTTACCCACAAATACGCAGACGGGGCTGCCTTTGTAGGTGCTCTCGTACAGAAGCCCCAGCTTCATGCAGCGGCCAATGACCTGATGATGGATCCCGCGCCGCTGCAAATAGGTAATAGCACCAGTGGCGCACCGTTTCGCCCATGGAAGGGAAAACGGTGCGCACGGAGGCGGTTTTGGCCGGACAGGTGTATGGTAATAAATATTGGAAGCGGAACCGGTGAGCGCATTCACAGCTTCCACAAGTCCATAGCCCCGTATCTCCATCAGGTAGTCCAGCGCATTGATCTTCTTGCCCCGGCTGTTCCAGTACCAATAGTCCTTGGCTGCCACATAGACCAGACTGTCATGCTCCCGGTGCCGGTAATTCGGTCCGTCCCGTTTGAGCACACCGGGCTCACTGCTTTGCAGATACGCAAACAGGTTGGTATTCCGTGCCTGCCGGATCTGCTCTTTACTTACGCCGGGCATTTATTTCGCACCTTGGCTTTCTTCATTTGGCGCTTCCTCCTTTCTCCGGTATCTGGTCCGCATACAGGAGCCGTCTGTGCTCCAGCAAATAAAGCCGTGTCCGGGAAAGGGGCAGCCCTCGCATTCCGGCTTGATATTGCAGCGGACTCGGTGATCTATGCGCTGAGCAGGTTCCCGGTCGGGAGTGATCAACGCGTTTCCGTTTCTTCTGTGCATGGTGTTTTTTCTCCCTTCGGATATGAAAAAAGCGCCCTGTGGCGCTAATTACCATAAAGGTCATGATTGACTGCAGCCCGGTAGTAACTGTCTATCGTTGCCGGGGCATTGTAGAACGCCGCCAGCAGGTAGGCTTTGATATTGCCGACCTTAGTGGTATTCTTGTCGATACAGTCAAAAACATATTCCAAATGCTCGGAGGTGAGCTTCAGGAAGCGGCTCTTGACCACCTCCCGTGGGAAGTCATCCCCGGCAATGCGGATGTATGGGCGTTTGGAGAGGACGGTTTCCAGAATCAGCTCCACAGCCTCGTCCACACGGGCCCGCTCATACCGGGTGATCAGGCAGTCATACTCGATATTTTCCTGAATGATCTCCCGATAGGCGCTCACCATATCGATCCTATCCATCCTATCTGAACCAGAGCTGCTGTCTGCTTCATGGTACGGATAGATTGATGGATGCGTCCTTGATAAATCCGTTTTTGATTCATTCGTATTTGGTGAGTTAGTATTTAATTGGCGGGGATTTTCCTGTTCAGGTTTCTCCAAAACAGGTTTTGCCTGAACAGGCTTTTCCTGTACTGGATTTTCCCGTTTAGGTGGAGACGGCTCGGGAGGGGCGGTCACAGGCTGCTCATGGATCGTGTACTCAATATCTCCAAGCTGACCGTTCTCATAGCGGAGGCGCTGCCTGGTCAGGTATCCGTGCCGCTCCAATTCTTTCAGCGCCGTGCTGATAGAGTCTACGCCGTCCTTGCAGATGAAGGACAGCCCCTTGGTGGTGTAGTCCCAATTATCCGGCAGTGACAGCATGAGGGAGAGCAGCCCTTTGGCTTTCAGGGACAGCTCTGTGTTCCGCAGGTGATGGTTGCACATGATGGTGAAGTCTTTCGTTTTTTCAACTCTGAATACGGCCATTGCAAGACCTCCTTTCCTTTGAGCGTTGATATATAAGAAAACGCCACAGGCTTTTGATGGCCTATGGCGTTGTGAGGCATTATTCAGTTTTAAGTGCGTCGAGCCATTCATCGAAGGACTTCTTGGAGATACGGATTGAATTGCCAACACGAACCGAACGGAAGTGTCCTTCGCTGACCAGCTTGTATGAGGATGTACGGCCAATATTAAGTATCTTGGCAATATCCTCAACCTTGTAAGTGCGGCGCTCTTGCAGACTTTCCTTTTCTGCCATAGCAGTTTCTCCTTTTGGCTTGCTTATTCGGGCTGATGGTGGTATCCTATTGGAGTACGAATCCTTGCTAATTTCTTGCTAATTGGACACCCTTAATTAGCAAGAAAACACATGGTACGAGGTTGCACATATTGCAAAGCGGAATACAAAAAAAGCCTTGGTATTCCTTGCTTTTTCTAATATGATAAGTCAAGAGATTGCAGGCCGCACGAGGTGCTATGCCATACTCCTAAGGGTTAGTTGTGAGTTCGATTCTCGCCGGGGGTGCCAAAAAGGGAGACATGACTTTCGTCATGTCTCCCTTTTTGGGTTTCGGCCGCCGCAGGCGGCCTTCACCCCGAGGGCGATCTCAATGCTCGGGCGAAATGAATTCGCCCTGCGCCAAGGTTTTCGCCGCGCGAAAACGCTTGAACGGCGCAAAAGCGCCGCCGGCCCGTGGGCCGGGAAGCGTCTGGGGGCCAGATGCGCACGTTTGTCTGCGCTTGATTAAATAAAGAGGAGAGACGCGATCCTGGCCGCGTCTCTCCTTTTTGATTTCCCATCCACGGGAAAAATCAGCATTTCCGATGATTGAAATAGATTTCAAGTATTTCACAGGCTGTATGGAGCCGTGCTATAGTAGCATTGTAAAAAATCTGGTCTTAGCGGCCGCCGGGGCACAGCGCGGGACCCAATGAAGGAGATATTATGGAACGAAGCATAAGAGTTGCGCAGTACGGCATCGGCAAGCAGGGTTCGCTCCTCATCGATTATCTGAGCCGGCGCCCGGGCGTGGAGCTGGTGGCCGCCTTCGCGCGCAGCAGCGCGCAGATCGGCCTTGACGCCGGAACGGCCGCGGGCATCGGCCCCATCGGGGTGACGGTAGACGACTCCGCCCGGGCGGAGGAGATCCTCGCCCAGCGGGGCGTGGACGTCTGCATCATGGCCACGACGGGAAGCATCCGCAGCGCCCGGGAGGGGCTCCTTGCCTGCGCCAGAGCGAAGGTCAACGTGATCACCATCGGCGCCGAGGCAGCATGGCCCTGGTTCACCGATCCGGTGGGAGCGAAGGAGCTGGACGAGGCGTTCCGCGCCAACGGCGTGACGCTGCTGGGCAGCGGCTTCCCCGATGTGTACTGGGGCAGCGTCGTGAGCATTCTGGCCGCGGGCAGCGCCACGGTCCGGGAATTGATCGGAATTTCGTGCCACGCCTATGACGAGCGGTATTCCGAGGCGGAGCTGCGGGCCCACGGCATCGGCGACACACCGGAGCAGTTCGCCCAGCGCACCGACCCCGCCGCGGGCTTCGACCGCCTGCCGGGCGACCCGGTGGGCATGATCGCGGGGGCGCTGGGGCTGCACGAGCTGGGCCACAGCGTGTCCACCTCCGGCATCATCGCCGATGCGGATATCGAGGTCCCCGGCCGGATGACTGTGCGCCGGGGCGAGGTGTGCGGCTTCAACATCCGGGACGCCGTGGAAACGAAGGAAGGAATGCATCTGGAGTTCAACGTCCAGACCCGGGTGTGCGACCCGGCGGAGCACCGTCCGGCCGAGCAGACCATTTGGACGCTCAACGGCTATCCCCATGTGAAGATGACGCTGGACGGCTACGACGGGCAGAAGTTCACCTCCGCCATCCCGGTGAACCGCCTGCCGGACGTGATGAATGCCCGGCCCGGCCTTGTGACCAGGGACCAGCTCCCGGCGCTCAATTACCGGGTCAGACCGCTGAATGAGTATGTGCGCGAAGGAAAGGAAGGCAGCGATGAGACGTAAAATCAGGATCGCCCAGTACGGCATCGGGCATATCGCGTCCCGGATCACCCGCAACCTTCTGGACCGGGAGGGCGTGGAGATCGTGGCGGCCTTTGCCCGCAATCCCGCTCAGATCGGCCGGGACCTCGGCGAGGTGACGGAGACCGGCACCGTCGGCCTTGCCATCAGCAACTCCGCCGACGCGGTGCAGATCATGAAGGACCGGGGCGTGGATCTGTGCTTCAGCACCATTCAGGGCTCCCTCGACGGGCAGAAGCCCGTGTACGTGGACAGCGCGCTGGCGGGGGCAAACTGCATCTCCATCTGCGGCGCTGGATACTGGCCGTGGGCCTACCCCAACCTCGTGGAGATCGTCAACGAGATGGACGCCCTTTATAAGGAACACAACGTGTCGCTCTTCTGCGGCGGCTATCAGGATCTGTACTGGTCGTCGCTGATCACGGCGCTCAGCGGCGGATTTTACAGCATCAAGAGCATCCGCGGCATTATGACCAACATCTATGACGACGGCTATGCCGAGTGGGCCATCCGGGGGCACGGCGTGGGATATACGCAGGACGCGTTCCGGGAGAAATTCGGCAACGACGCCGGCGGCTTTGTCACCATGCCCGGCGACCCCAACGGCTGGCTGGCCAACGAACTGGGCCTGCACATCACCAGCCATAACATGTATATGCGCCCGGTCATCGCGGAGGAGGAGCTGAACCTGCCCAAAACGGGAATCCGGGTGCCGGTGGGCAACACGGTGGGCTCCTGTCTGGGCGACGTGACCGAGACGGAAGAGGGCATCACACTGGAATTTGCCTACCGCGGCAAAGCGCCAACCCGCGGGGACGACGAGTGCAATAACAAGTGGCGGATCGAGGGCGAGCCGAACATGTCCATGACCCTGACGGAGACGGACGGGCAGGAGCTGACGGCCTCCACCCAGATCAACCGCATCCCCGACGTCATCAACGCCCGGCCCGGTTACCTGATGTCCCGGGATATGCCGGTGAACCGTTACAAGGCCCGGCCCCTCAACGAATACATCAACGACTGAACAACAGGAGAGACAGTGCCATGTCGAACAGAGAAAAAAACCGCGCCTTGGTGCGCGAGCTCATCACCGCACCCTTCTGGGAGGAAAAGTACGCGGAGCATTTTTCCGACCAGCTCACCCTCCGGTTTCCCTACGCTCCGCCCGGCATGCCGCAGAGTATGGATCCCTACCACGCCCGGGAATTTTTCCTCTGGATGCGCCGGACGGTGAAGTCATGGAACGTGGACCTTGAAGAGCTTTACAGCGCCATGGGCAGCGTCCGGGAGTTCTGGGCTATCGGCTGGATGGACGGGCAGGTGTTCTGGGGCGGCGGAGACGGCCGGCTCAAGACCAAATTCATCTGCTGCTTTGAGCTGGACCGGAGCAAGGTCACGCAGATCACCCTGATCTCCGACCCCCTGCGCTGGCTGGACGCGGCGGGCCGGACCTATCCCCCCTTCCGCATGGATCTCCACCATCCCCGGATCGAGCAGTTCCTTAAGGAGCACGAGAACGACCCGCCGGTGACCCGGCCCGAGCCGGATCTGTCCCCCGAGGCATGCCGGCAGAGAAGGCTGGAATCGCTGGAATCTTCGTGGTACGATGAAACCACCGGCGAGACGCAGTACATGGGCGAGCACGCCGAGGGTTATGAGAAGATCGGCTGGTTCATGCCCTATGAGATGAAGGTCCGCCATCCGGCGGAGGAGATCCCCCGCTGCGTGGCATGGGGCATACTCAGCGCGTCCGAATTTGTCAGCGACTCCAACAACGGCGTGGTCCACGTGCTGGAGGACCCGCGGGTGTGCATTTCGGAGCGCAGCGCCTACGGCATGTGCCACTGGCTGGGCAATGAGTACGGCGGCGGCTACCGCAACGACTACTTCAACATCGTCCGGTTGGACGACCACGGTTATATCACCATGGTGGAAGAGATCCTCAACCCGGTAAATAAATACAACTCCATCAACGTCAGCCTGCCCAGCTTCCCCTATTTCAACTGAGCGGGCCGGAAGAAAGGAAACGGCTATGGACAGAAATATCAGAGTTGCCCTCTGCGGCGTGGGCTCCATCGGCGGCCGCATCGTCCGCAGCATCGTGCTGGATCACACCGGGGCGGACGTGGTCGCCGCCTTCGGCCACGGAAGCTCCATCGGCATGGACGTGGGCGTCCGCAGCGGCATCGAGCCGCTGGGCGTCCTCATCAGCGACGCGAAGGACATGGAGCAGATTCTCCGGGAGCGGGAGGTGGACGTCTGCGTGGACGCCATTTCCGGCCACGGAAATGACGAGCGGAAGGTCGTGTACGAGGCGTGTGCCCGGGCTCACGTCAACTGCATCACGCTGGCCGGGCGGCTGTACTGGCCCTGGCTGGAGGAGACGGAATTCGCCAATGAGATGGACCGTCTGTTCAAAGAGAACGGCGTTTCCCTGTTTGCCGGCGGCTACGAAGACCTGTTCTGGTCCCAGATGATCACCACTCTGCTGGGCGGTGTCAGCCGGGCGGACGTTGTCAGCTGCGTCAAGGACCAGTATTATGACGAGCGCTCTCCCCTGTGGGACCTGAAGGCCCACGGCGCGGGACACACGCCGGAGGAATTTGAAAAGGAATACGCTGCCATGAACGGCATGCCCTGCGCCCCCGGCAACGTGGTGGGCTGGCTGGCCCACGCGCTGAAGCTCACCCCGCTGGAGCACAAGGTCACCATCGAGCCGCTGATCGCGGACCGGGATCTGCACGTGGCCGCCCACGATTTCACCATTCCGGCGGGCAATTCCTACGGTATGTACCTCAAGGACACGCTGGCCACCGAAGAGGGCATCACCCTCCAGTGGGGCTACCGGGCCCATGTCCGGTTCCCGGAGGATACGGAGGGCGTGGACTCCTGCACCTGGACGGTCAAAGGTATGCCCGACGTCGAGATGCGCTTTGTGGAGGATTCCCGCGATTTTACCGCCACCGTCCTCACCAACCGGATCCCCCACATGATCAACGCCCCCGCCGGGCTGGTCATGTCCACCCAGTTGCCCGTCAACGAATACCTGTCCAGACCCATGTACGAGTACGTCCGCTGAACCGGACGGAGCATCAGGCGCCGGCGGCGCAGGCCGCCGGTGCCTTTTTGACCGAAATTTTGGGGGAGTACCATGAAATTCAATAAATACAGCCTGTGCGCCGTGGTCTCGGGGCTGATGTGGGGGCTGTCGTCCGTGTTTCCGCGGATCCTGAGCCGGAACGGCTTTGCCATGACGGATGTGCTCATCGTCAGCCGCACCATATCGGCGGTGCTCTTCGCGCTGATCGTGCTCAAGCGGGACCGGACGCAGTTCAAGGTAAAGCCGAAGGAGCTGCTGTACCTCATCGGGCTGGGCCTGATGGGCGTCATGCTCTGCAACTATACATACTACGAGGCCATGGCCCGGATGTCCATCGGGGTGGCCACCGTGCTGGAATACACCGGCCCGGGCTGGACGGTGCTGATGGCCGCCCTTATTTTCCGGGAAAAGATCACACGGAAGAAGGCTGTGGTGGTGCTGATGGTGTTTATCGGCAGCGCGCTGGTCTCCGGACTTGGAAAGGATACCCTCATCACGCCGCTGGGTTTTCTGTTCGGCATTGCTTCCGGCTTTTTCGGCGGCCTGAACAGCATTTTTCTGCGGGCGTCCCTCAGCCAGCGGTCGGACACGTTCTCCGTGAATTTTTACGGCTGTCTTTTCGCCGCCCTGAGCGCTATGGCGGTTTGGGGCGTGTCCGGTCCCGTGACGGCGGTCACCGCCTCCGGGAGCAATTTTGCGCTGGCCCTGATCTACAGCATTTTCGGCAGCGTCGCCCCGTCCATGCTCTATGCCTACGCCATCACCGGGGTGGGCGCGGGCTCGGCCAGTCTGCTGTGCTCGTCCACGCCGGTCATCGCGGTGCTGATGAGCTGTCTGGTGTTCCGGGAGCCCATGAGCCTGATGAGCGGCATCGGCGTGGTCATCGTGCTGGCCGCGCTGGCGTTCATGAACATGCCGTCCAAAGAAAAAACCGCGAAATAAAGTCAGGAACGCCTGCCGTCAGACGGCAGGCGTTCTTTTTGTGCGGTTACGGCTGTACGCCGTATTTTTCGAAGAGAAAGGTCAGCATCTCGCCGATGTAGCGCCGGGCCCAGACCTGAAGGTCGAAGTCTTTGCAGGTGATGCAGCGGTAAAACACCGCGCCGATGATGGAGAACACAATGTCGGACGCCAGTTTCTCCGCCGGGGTGTCCGGCCGGAGCTGCCCGGCGGCGATACCCTCCTCCACGCAGCGGCGAACATGCTCCATGCTCACGTCCAGACTGGTGTCCCCTCCGCCCTGCTCCGGCTGGCGGCCGCCCAGCACCATCTGGAACCACTGCTTGGAAAACTGGATGTTGTCCTCCAGACAGAATTCCACCCAGCCGGTGAGATAGCGCTCCAGCTTGTCCCGGGCGGACACGGAGCGGTCGGCGTCCAGCCGGGCCAGCAGCTGTTCGTAGCGGGTGCGCTCCATAAAACTGAAAAATTCGGCTTTTGAAGAAAAATAGTGATAAAACGTCCCCTTGGCCACGCCGCACTCGTTGACAATGTCATCCACGGAAACGTTTTCGTAATCCCGCTCCGCGATGAGCCGCTGGGCGGTCTCGATGATCTTTGCGCGGGTCTTCTGGGCCTGGAGCTGTCTGTTGGTCATGGGGATTCCTCCGATGGGAAGCCCGGCTCCGTTTTGGCATTTCATCCAAAAATTGGACGGGCTCTTGAATTTTTGTGGTATAAGTTATATTATAGACGAAAAGTCGGTGACTGCAAGTTGGTTTTTCGAAAAGGGGAGAGAAAAATGGAATTCAGACAGCTGAAGTATTTTGCCGAGGTGGCCCTCACCTGCAATTTCACCCGGGCGGCGGAGCGGCTCCACATCTCGCAGCCGTCGCTGAGCCAGCAGATCGCGGATCTGGAAAGCGAGCTGGGCGTGGAGCTGTTCAAGCGGACGAAGCGCAGCGTGCAGATCACCGAGGCGGGCAAGGTTCTGAATGAATATACAACCAAGATCGCCAACCTCATCGCGGAGGCGGTGAACGAGACACAGCGGGCCGGCCTTCGTGAGAAAAACTCTCAGGTGCTGTCCATCGGCATCGAGCAGAGCAGCTCCCGGCTGAGTCACAGCTGCTTTTTCGACGCGCTGCGGTATATCACGCTCAAGTACAAGGGCTGTGCCATTCAGGTCAACGCCATCAAGTTTGAAGAGGTGTACCGGATGCTGGACAGCGGAGAGATCGACGTGTGCTTTCTCTCCCTCGGCGCGCGAGAGGCTTTGCCGGAGCGGTACGAGGCGGTGATGCTGGAGGTGGCCCGCATCGTGGCGGTTATCAGCGCGAAGGCGGCGGAGGAGCGGCCGGGCCTTACGCTGGAGGACGTGTTCCGGGAGTTCCGCTTCTGCCTGTTGGACCACGACGAGCGCTGGGTCAACAACTTCCGTTATATCCTCAGCCGTTACGGCATCACGGCGAAGCCGGCGCTCTTCGAAAACGGCGGTTATATTCAGACCCAGATTCGCGCGGGCATCGGCACCAGTCTGGGCGTGAAGGACATACTCAGCTCCGAGACAGAGACGGAGCAGCTGCGCTTTTTCGAGTTGGACCACCCCGACGCGGTGTCCACCACCTACATGATCTGGGACCGGGAGCGGAATCACAACGAGATCGCCCGGGATTTTTCCGAATACATCTGCAAATACATGGCCAACGACAGCTGCCAGATCCGCTGAGCGCGGACCTGTGATCCATGACCGGCCCGCGGCGCTTGCGGGCCGGTTTAATTATTTGCGGCGATTATTCCTATAGGAAGCAGATATTTCACTAATTCCAATTTCTATGTTACATTGGGTATACGTCAGGACGCAATATTTTTCAGACAAGTTAGGGGGAAATTTTATGGAGAATCAACTGGAGAAAACCACTCCGGCAGAATCCGGGGAACGGCTGCCAAATCCCACGGTCCTGAAGATCGACAGGGCCCTGAAGAAGATCGGCTACGCCCTCGCCTTCGTCGCGGGTCTGGTCATCCTGCTGTTCATTTTCATGCTGACGGCGGACATCTTCACCTCGAAGATCTTCCACAGAAACATCAAGTACACCACCGAGATCGTCACCTACTTCCACGTCATCGTCGTGTTCTTTCCGTTTATGATCGTGACGCTGCTGGAGCGGCACACTACCGTGGACATCCTCACCGGAAAGTTTTCCACCCGGGTGCAGAAGATCCTTACGCAAGTCTGGCACGTGGTAGGCCTCGCCTTCTGCGTGTACCTGACCGTCATCTCCTTCCAGTTCGCACTGGGCAAGTTCAACGTCAACGAGCGCTCTGGCTTTACGGAGGGACTTTACATCTGGCCCTTTGCCGCCAGCATGTGCCTCGGCTGGGCCACTATGGGCCTGAGCTATCTCTGGTGCATCATCCGCTCCTTCTTCGGCGTGGAAGTTTCGGCCGATGAAAAGAAGATCTGACGCTCACCCGGCGTCAGACGACATCAAAAAGAAGAGGAGAGAATTATGAATCCTACCGTTGTCGGCATTATCGCATTCCTCGTGATGATGTTGCTCATCATCCTGAAATGCCCCATTTACATGGCCATGCTGATCTGCTCCTTCGGCGGACTGATGGCAATCGCGTCGCCCTCCATGGTAGCCACGCAGTTTGTTGGCTCCCCGTTCTCCACTACGGCCAACTATGGCTACGCCATCGTACCACTGTTCACCTTCCTCGGCCTGCTGACGGAAAAGACGGGCATCGCGGAGGGTGCCTTTCAGGCGGCCCAGACGTGGCTCAACCGCTCCCGCGGCGGCCTGCTCAAGACTGTCGTCGTGGCCAACGGCATCTTCGGCGCCTGCTCCGGCACTCCCACCACCGGCACCGTGGTCTTTTCCCGCATGGCGCTGCCCGCCCTGCGCAAGAGCGGCTACGGCGACTCCACCTCTCTGGGCTGCATCGCCTCCGCGGCGTGTCTGGCCTCCATCATCCCGCCCAGCTCCATGATCATCACCAACTGCATGCTGACCAATAACTCTATCAGCTACTCCCTGATGTGCGGCGTGGGCGCGGGCATCCTCACCATTGTGGTGTTCTTCCTGGTCATCGACGGCATCGCCATCTTCCGGCCCAAGGAGATCCCGCCCCGTGAGAAGGAAAAGACCCCGCTGAAGCTCAAACTCAAGGCCCTGACCCTGCTGATTCCCATTTTCGCCCTCTTTGCCATTATCATCATCGGCTCCTACGTCGGTTTCTTCACCGCCACCGTGGGCGGAGCCTTCGGCGCGTTCGTCTGTCTGGTGTACGCCGCCGTCAAGCGCATCGGCTGGAAGGAGTTGTTCAAGGCCGCCCGTGATGCCGCCATCATCAATGCCGGTTTCTTCCCGCTGATGATTGCCGGTCTGCTCTTCGGCCGCTTCGTGGCGCTGACCCAGATCCCCAACACCCTGATGAACTGGATCCTCACCCTCCACGCGCCCACCATCGTCATCTTCACCGTCATCATGATCTTCTACATCATCTGCGGCATGCTGATGGACATGGTGCCCGTCTCCCTGATCACCGTGCCCATCCTTTACCCCGTGCTGGTGGGCCTGGGCTTTAACCCCAACTGCATCGTCATCCTGCTGGTGTTCATCTCCTCCATGGGCGGCATCACTCCGCCCATCGGTCTGGGCGTGTTCATGACCTCCCTGACCACAGGCGTGGATTCCAGCAAGATCTTCAAGGGCGTGTGGCCGTACTTCTTCGTGCTGCTCATCAGCGCCTACCTCATCGCTTTCATCCCGCAGATCTGCACCTTCCTGCCCGACCTGCTGGCTCGCTGAGTGCAGCATGAAATAAAACAAAAGGAGAATGAAAATGAAAGCAAAGAAAGTGCTGTCCCTGCTCCTGTGCCTGTGCACGGTTCTGGGGCTGGCCGCGTGCAGCGGCGGCGGAAACCAGAACAGCCCGGCCCCCTCCAACGCCGGCAATACCGCCGGTGAGCCCGCCGGAGACGGTGAGACCATCCAGCCCGTCGGCAACCCCGTGAATCTGGTCCTGTCCACCCCCTATAAGCAGTCCGACAGCTACGGCGACTACCTGCAATACTTCATGGACTACTGCACCGAGCACAGCGGCGGTACCATCACCTTCACCCCGTACTTTGCCGGCACCATCGGCTCCGCCGTGGACGAGATCGGCATGATGAGTCAGGGCAACGTGGACATCATCGCCTATGATGCCGCCGTCAACGCCTTCAACGCCCCCGGCTTCATCTTCTGCTTCGGCGGCTATGAGAGCGTCGAGGGCACCCGGGACATGTTCCATCATCTCTGCTTCGACAACGAGACCACCGCCGCCATCTACAAGAAGTATGCCGACGCCAGCAACATGACTCTGTTGGGCGTCATCATCCCCAATGGCTACAACTGCTACGTCTCCTCCAAGCCCTTCAAGGATTTTGAGGACTTCAAGAACAACATCAAGATCGGCGTCAAGACCGAGGCCACCTATACCCAGATGGGCTTCAAGTCCATCGCCACGGTCACCCGCACTCAGGACTACGAGGACATCCGCAGCGGTTTTGTGGACGGCATCGAGAGCTCCGTGGACAAGGTCATTTCCATGAAGCTGTACGAGGTCGCGCCCTACGTGCTGATGAACCGCTGCTGGAACGTGGGCAACTGGCTGGGCATGAACACCGATAAGTTCAACTCCCTGTCCCCCGAGCAGCAGGCCGTCGTCAAGGAAGCCGCTCAGGCCATGGAGGACTACGCCATCGAGAAGGTCAACGAGCTCCAGAACCAGCTGGAGGAGCTGGTGGCTGCCAACGGCGGCTCCGTGATCAAGATGAGCGACGACGAGTTTAAGTACGGCTACCTCAACAGCGTGCTGTATATGTCCTATCCCAGCGTGTACTCCGGTCTGGCCGCAGCCACCGGCACGGAAGAGGACTGTAAGATCGTCACCGGCGAGGTGTATAACTACCTTGGCTATCCCGGCTTCCCCTTCACCGAGATGAGCGACAACTCCGGCTATTATCTGACCATGGACGGCGTGTATAACGCCGCCGGCGAGAAGATCGACATTTATTAAACCAGACAATTGAAAAATCTCCTCAAAAGCAGAGGGCGGACCGGGATTCCCGGCCCGCCCTCTGCTTTTGAGCGCGGGAATGCGCAAAAAAAACGGGGGGCACAGCCCGGGGGGCGGCCGGGATGTGCCCCCGTTCATCGGGGGAACCAGAGGATGGGGGATCAGCGGATGACCGCGCCGCCCTTGATGACGCCGGCGGGCGGGGTATACATGCACTCGATATCGGCCACGGGGTCGCCGTTGACGATGATCAGGTCGGCGCACTTGCCGACCTTGACGGTGCCCACCTTGTCGTCCACGCGGATGAGCCGGGCGCTGTTGATGGTGGCCTGCTTGAGGATGTCGATGTTGTCGCAGCCGAGGAATTCCTTGCGCATTTTGAACTCCATGCAGGGGGTGGCCTTGTAGGAGGACATGCGGGTGTCGGTGCCCCAGCCAATGAGCACGTCGTGGTTTTTGTAGGCGTTGCGGAGGCTGCTCCGGATGTGGTCCACGCAGCTGCTGACCTTCTGGTAGGCGGCGGCGCTCATGTCGGCGCTGTCGCCGTGGCCGGAGAGCAGGTCGCTGGTGACGAAAAGGGTGGGGACGATGCCGCAGTCATCCCGGCCGTCCATATAGCACAGAGTTTCCTCGGTGATGAAGCTGGCGTGCTCGATGGTGCGCACGCCGCTGCGGACGGCCACGTCGATGGCCTCCTCCCCGTGGGCGTGAATGGCGCAGTAAATGCCGCGGCGTTTCGCGGCCTGCACGGCGGCGCGGATCTCGTCCTCCTCCATGATGAGCATCCCCGGCTCGGCGCCCACGGTCATCATGGAGCCGCTGCCGTAGAGCTTGATGAAGTCCGCGCCCTTCTGCCAGTTGGTGCGCACGCCCTTGCGGGCGTCCTCGGCGCTGTCCACGATGAACATCATGTTCGTGTAGGATTCGGTGCCGCACTCCGTGGGGTTGAGGGTCAGGCCGCAGCAGAGGATGCGGGGGCCGGTGACGATGCCCTGCGCGATGGCGTTGCGGACGGCCACGGAAGGATAGTACATGTCGTCGCCGCAGTCGCGCACCGTGGTGATGCCAAGGCTCAGCAGATACTGGGCGTAGGTCAGCACGTCAAAGCTCCGGGTGCAGGGATCCACAAAAAAGCTGTCCGGCTGGGTGGGGCGGGTGTAGTGCAGGTGGACGTGGGCGTCGATGAGGCCGGGGAGCACCGTGGCGCCGTTGATGTCCAGCTCGGTGAACTCCCCGTCGTAACGGGCGCCGCAGGGGTCGATGGAGGCGATGAGGCCGGCCCGGATCAGGATGTCGGCGGAGTCAAGGCTGACGTCCTCGGTGAGGGCGCCGACCAGACGGCAGTTTCTCAGTACCAGCATTGGATTCATTCCTTTCGTATTTTTCATTCCAGCGGAAGGGCGTTGTTGACCTTGTAGAGCAGATGGACGGTGTCGCCCTGAAGCACTTCCACCTTTTCAAAGGTAAAGGTGACGGTAGTCTCCCGGCTCAGGCCGTCCACCGCGTAGAACACGGAGGGGGTGTTCACCGCGCCGTCCGCCGCCGGGGCGAGGACGAGGCTCAGCTCGTCGCACAGGCCCTCGGAGATGTAGCTCCAGTTCAGCGCGCCGCCGCCGCCCAGAATGGCGGTGTCGATGCCGAAGAGGGTCTTGAGCTTGAAGAGGGCGGTGCGGGTGTCGATGGCCGTGTCCCCGGCGATGATGTAGGGGATGTTCAGCCGCCGGAGCATGGCGCGGTAAGCGTTGCTTGAATTTCCGGTGAGGATCTCCAGCACGTTGAAGCGGATGCCCTCCCCCTCCCTGGCGGCCATGCCGCCGTAAACGGCGTAGTCCTGCTCCCACGCGAGGACGGCGTCCGGGTCCAGCACGGCCAGATATTTGCCCGGCTTGTTCACGATGAAGTCGCCCTCGGGCACCGGGGGCGCGTTTTCGTCCAGCGCGGGCTTTTTGTAGTTCGTCCAGCCCACCTCGGCGGTGTTGCTGCCCAGCAGCCACGCCTGATAGGGCCGGACGCAGTCCGGGCCGAACCCCACGTCGAAGTAGAACTGCGCGGAGGCGTCGCAGTAGGGCTCCTGAATGTACGCGCCCCAGATCTTGCCCATCAGCGAGGGCCGCATGTGGCAGAAAATATACGGTCTTTGCAATTTGACAGCTCCTTTCAAAAAACGGATTTCACAGTTGCTCAAACCTACTATATCGCCGGGCGGGACGCTTTTGAAATACTTGTTTCCGATGAGAGTGATAGCGGGGCGTGATTTATGACGAAAGGGGCAAAATGTAAACTGATCGTAAAGAAAATTTACAATTCCCCTTGCGATGCGGCGGCGGGCGTGGTATCTTTAAAGATACGCGGAAACCAATGAGGGGGCGGTCTGGATGGCCATTACAAACGCGAGTCTCGCGGCGAAAAAGAGGATTCTTACCGCCTGTGTGCGGCTGTTTCTGGAAAAGGGCTACAACCGCACCACGGTGGCTGAGATCCTGCGGGAGGCGGACGTGTCCGCCAGCACGTTCCAGAATATTTTCCGGGCCAAGGACGGCGTGCTGGTGGAACTGGTGAAATTCATGTTCAGCAATCAGTTCGGCGAAGCACGAAA
>CAKUKL010000005.1 GCA_934662925.1 uncultured Oscillospiraceae bacterium
TACTGGTTGTACTTCGTGAAGCGCAGCGCCGTGAAGTCGGGCAGGCCGCCGATGTGGTGGATATAGCGCTGGATATACAGCTTCATCTCCAGCGCGCTGTGCCAGTTCTCAAAGGCGAACATGGTGCGCCAGTAGAGCCAGAAGTTGGAGTTGAGCACCTCGTCGTCGAAGAAGTCGGTGATCTTCTTGTCCTGAAGCTCCTCGTTGGGGGTGAAGAAGAGCTTCATGATCTCCATGGCGCCCTTGTCGGACAGGCCGAACTTGCCGTCGGTGTGGGCGTCCTCGCCCCGGTTGACGGTGGCCCGGCAGAGGGAGTAGTTGGGATCCTCCTTGTTGAGCCAGTAGTACTCGTCCAGCACGCTGACGCCCTCAGTCTCGATGGAGGGGATGGAGCGGAACAGGTCCCACATGACCTCGAAATGGTTGTCCATTTCCCGGCCGCCCCGCATGACGTAGCCGAGATTTTCGAACTTGTAGCCGTCGCAGGCGCCGCCGGGCAGATTGCCCTTTTCGAGCACATGAATGTGCTCGCCCTTCATCTGGCCGTCCCGGACGAGGTAGCAGGCGGCGGTCAGCGCGGCAAGGCCGCTGCCGACGATATAGGCGGATTTCTCATCGACGCCCTCGGGCTTCTTGGGGCGGGCAAAGGCTTCGTAGTTACCACTGCTGTAATACATAATGATGACCTCCTGTGCAGGTATGTTTTCCTTTTGATGGTCTTATCATACCTTTGAAGCCGTCCGCCGTCCATGGACAAAAAAAGCGCGGTGATGAAAATTTCATCACCGCGCCGTGTTTTGCCGGATTTTTGGGCAAATGGGGTGGTTTTGCTGAAAACCGCTCAGTACGCCACGCCCCAGATAATGTCGGTCCTGCACTCCTTGCCGCAGCACACGCACTTCCCGATGATGCCGGACTGCTCCAGCGGCATGCAGCGGGAGGACACGCCCGCCTCGTCCTTCATCTTCAGCTCGCACTCCAGACTGCCGCACCACTTGGTTTTGGCGAAGCCGCCCTCCTGCTCCATGAAGGTCTTGACCTCCTCCATGGTGCCGCACTCCCTGGTGTGGCTGTCCAGATTCCGCTTGGCCTTGTCGAACAGGCCCTGCTGCACGTCCTCCAGCAGCTGGGGCACCCGCTGGGCCAGTTCGTCCAGCGCCACGGTGACCTTCTCAAAGTTGTCCCGGCGCACCGCGACGCATACGCCGTTCTCGATGTCCCGGGGGCCGATCTCAAGGCGCAGGGGCACGCCCTTCATCTCATACTGGGCGCACTTCCAGCCCATGGACTGGTCGGAGTCGTCCAGTTTCACCCGGACGCCGGCGGCTTTCAGGGCCGCGTACAGCTCGTTGGCCTTCTCCACCACGCCGGGCTTGTGCTGGGCCACGGGGACGATGATGACCTGAATGGGGGCCACATGAGGCGGGAGCACCAGACCGTTGTTGTCGCCGTGGGTCATGATCAGACCGCCGATGGTGCGGGTAGACAGGCCCCAGGACGTCTCATGGGGGGTGCGCAGCTTGTTGTCCTTGTCGGCAAAGGCGATGCCGAAGGCCTTGGCGAAGCCGTCGCCAAAATAGTGGCTGGTGCCGGACTGAAGGGCCTTGTGGTCGTGCATCATGCACTCCACGGTATAGGTGCGCTCCGCACCGGCGAACTTCTCCTTGTCGGTCTTATTGCCCCGGACCACCGGCATGGCCAACAGATTCTCCAGACAGTCGGCATAGACCTCCAGCATCTGCTCCGTCTCCTCGATGGCCTCCTCCGCCGTGGCGTGGATGGTATGGCCCTCCTGCCACAGGAACTCGCGGCCCCGGAGGAAGGGCCGGGTGGTCTTTTCCCAGCGGAGCACAGAGCACCACTGGTTGTACTTCATGGGCAGATCGCGCCAGGAGTGAACCACATGGCTCCAGTGGTCGCAGAACAGCGTCTCAGAGGTGGGGCGGATGCACAGCTTCTCATCCAGCGGCTCACTGCCGCCCATGGTGACCCACGCGCACTCGGGGGCAAAGCCCTCCACATGGTCCTTCTCCTTCTGGAGCAGGGACTCGGGGATGAGCATGGGCATGGAAACGTTCTCGTGGCCCAGCTCCTTGAAGCGCTTGTCCAGATAGTTCATAATGCTCTCCCAGATGGCGTAGCCATAGGGACGCAGGATGAACAGACCCTTCACGCCGGAATAATCCACCAGCTCCGCCTTGATGCACACGTCGGTGAACCACTGGGCGAAGTCCACCTCCATGTCGGTGATCTGGCTGACCTGCTTGCTTTTGTCTTGTGCCATACGTCTCAAATCCTTTATCGTAAAAAATAATTTTTTATCACAGGAACATATTAAATTATTGTATTGTGTAACCGCCGAAAAGTCAAGAGCTTCCATATCAAAACCGCCCACAGGCCGCCGGGAAACGCATGATTTTTCCCCATCTGCGCATACTGGCAGGGAGAGCGAGAGGGGCGTGGACGAATTGTGGCAGATCGGCGTATGGGAGTGGGACGGGGATCTGGCGGAGCGGGCGGCGGAGCTTGCCCGGGGCGGGGACACGCTGGTGCGCTGCGGGCGGCACCCGGCCCACTTCACCGGCCGGGTGTTCGACCTGCTGGCGGTGTCCCCCACGGCGGCGGGCTGGGCGGGGGCGGCGGCCATCCGCTGCCGGACGGCACTGGTGCCCGGCGGGCTGTCCGCCCTGACCCGGACTCTCACGGCGGATCAGCTCCTGAGCTACGGCATGGGCCCGGCCAACACCCTCACCCTGTCCAGCATGGAGGACGGCCGGGCGTCGGTGGCCATCCAGCGGGAATTCACCGCGCTGGACGGCTCCGCCATCGAGCGGCAGGAGCTGGTGCTGCCCTACGACGGCTCCGCCCCTGACCTGTTCCTCGCCCTGACGGGGACGGCCCTGCTGCTGGGGCGGCTCCGGCCGGAGGGCGCGGATTGAAAAAGTGGCGGGACAGATCTTGTCCCGCCGCTTCCAACTGCAAAAATGCTTCCTCGGTCAAAAAACGCAGAGTTCCGCCGCCCGCAGGCGGCGGAATAAATTGAGATCTGTTTTCTGCCGCGACATGTGCGTGGCAGAAAACACTTCTCAGGCCGCAAGTGTGCGCCAGTGCGCGCAGCGGCCTGCATCCTCCTCGAAGAAATGCTTGCATTTCTTCGAAGCATGTTTACATGCTCAATCCCAACTGATACACCCGGTTGGCGTTGTCGAAGAACACCGCCTGCCGGTGGGCCTCCGGCACCAACCGACGGACAAACTCCACGTAATTAGGCACGTTCACCGCCGGGAAATCCGTGCCGAACAGGAACCGGTCCCAGTCGTCCACGTAGGAGATCCAGCCCCGGAGCTGGCGGACGTACTCGCTCTGTTCGTCAAAGTACCGGCCCAGATCCGTCACGCCCTCCAGCAGGCCGGACAGGTCGGCGCACACGTTGGGGTTCTTCTCCAGCACCGCCGCCGCGTCCGCCAGAAAGGGGTTGCCGAAGTGGCACATGACGAACTGCACGTCCGGCCAGTCGGCGGCCACCTCATCCAGCGTCAGGGGGTGGCTGTATTTGAGCTTTGCCCGGGAGCCCGCGGTCTGACCCATGTGGACGGCCACCGGCTTGCCGTATTTCCGGGCCAGTTCATAACAGGGCGTGTACATCGCATTGGAAATATACTGATAGTTGTAGCCCGGATAGAGCTTGATGCCCACGCACCGGGGCTGCTTCAGGTTTTCCTCCACCAGCGCCATGGCCGCCGCCGGGTCGGGGTATTCCGCGAGGCACCCGCTGTCCAGCCCGATGCAGTAGCTCACTCGGGGGTCGTGGCGGTGGCGCTCCACGTCCAGCGGCCCGTTGCTCATCATCACGCCGTGGACGATGTCCAGCTGCTCCCAGCAGCCCAGCAGCTCCGCCTCGCCGCCGTCGTGGCCCACCTCCCGGAGCCGCTCCTGCATATAGGGGCTGTCCGGGAACAGGTGAAAGTGCGCGTCTATGATCTTCATGGTATGTCCTCCCATGTAAAAAGCGTTTTCCCGGCGGGCCGTCCCGCCGTTTTTTACTCACAACGGCCATTATAGTCCTCCCAAACGGCAAAAACAAGGCCCGTTCCCCGGGATTTGCGGTTGAGAATCGAAAGATAGTGTGGTAAGATGTGTCCATCAATTTCTATATTGGAGGTCCACCATGGCAAAACAGAAAAAGATCCCGGAGCGCTGCGACGTTCCGGAGCAGTATACCTGGAACACCGCCGACCTGTACGTCTCCGACGAGGCGTGGCAGGAATCCTTCGACGTGCTTCAGGCCAAAGTCCCCCAGTTGGCGGCCTACGCCGGTAAGCTCACCGGCAGCGCCGACACCCTGTACGAGTACCTGACCGCCAGTCAGGAGGCGGAGGACGAGCTGGGCAAGCTGTTCAACTACGCCCAGCGCAAGTATGATCAGGACACCCGCGTGGCCGCATACCAGTCCATGTCCGGCAAGATCATGGGTCTGGCCGTGGAGATGCAGAGCGCCACCGCCTTCACCACTCCCGAGCTGCTCACCCTGTCCGCCGACGATCTGGAGAAGTTCTACGCCGAGAAGCCGGAGCTGGCCCTGTACCGCCGGTTCTTCACCATCCTCATGGATAAGAAGGAGCACATCCTGTCCGACGCGGAGGAGAAGCTGCTGGCCGCCGCGGGGGAGATGGCCAACGCCCCCGACGACGTGTACTCCAAGCTCACCAACGCCGACCTGACCTTTCCCGACGCGGTGGACAGCGAGGGCGAGCGCCACGCCATCAGCGACGGCTCCTACGTCCCCTGCCTGATGAGCGAGGACCGCACCCTCCGCCGCACCGCCTACGAGAGCATGTTCACCGGCTACGGCAGCGTGAAGAACACCCTCGCCGCCGTGCTGAACGCCCAGTGCAAACAGCTGCTGTTCTACGCCAACGCCCGGAAGTACCCCAACACCCTGGCCGCCGCCCTGGGCAATACCCGGGTGCCCGAGCAGGTGTACCACAACCTCATCGACACAGTGAACAGGAACCTCGACAAGATGCACCGCTACGTCCGCCTGCGCAAGAAGCTGCTGGGTCTGGACGAGCTGCACATGTACGACGTCTACACCCCCATGGTGTCCGGCGTGGACCGGGCCATCCCCTACGAGGAGGCCAAGGACACCGTGTACGAGGCCCTCGCTCCTCTGGGCGACAAGTACCGCGCCGTCCTGAAGGAGGGCTTCGACAGCCGCTGGATCGACGTGTATGAGAACACCGGCAAGCGCTCCGGCGCCTACTCCAGCGGCACCGGCGAGCCCCATCCCTTCGTCCTGCTCAACCACAACGACGATCTGGACTCCATGTTCACGCTGGCCCACGAGATGGGCCACGCCCTCCACTCCTACTTCTCCACCAAGACCCAGCCCCCTGTCTACCGGGACTACGTGATCTTCGTGGCCGAGGTGGCCTCCACCTGCAACGAGGCCCTGCTCATGGAGTACCTGCTGGGCCGCACCGAGGACAAGAAGGAGCGGGCTTACCTCATCAACCACTTCCTCGACCAGTTTAAGGGTACCCTGTACCGCCAGACCATGTTCGCCGAGTTCGAGCTGAAGATCAACCAGCTGGCCGCTCAGGGCGAGACCCTCACCGCCGACCTGCTGTGCCGGGAGTACCGCGCCCTCAACGAGAAGTATTACGGCCCCGACATGATCACCGACGACAGCATCGCGCTGGAGTGGGCCCGCATCCCCCACTTCTACTACAATTATTATGTCTACCAGTACGCCACCAGCTACTCCGCCGCCATCGCCGTCTCCCGCCGCATCCTGACCGAGGGCGAGAGCGCCGTGAATGACTATCTGGAGTTCCTGTCCGGCGGCGGCTCCAAGGATCCCATCGACCTGCTCCGGGGCGCCGGGGTGGACATGGCCGAGCCCAAGCCCATTCAGGACGCGCTGGACCTGTTCGGCGAGCTGCTGGACGAGATGGAGGCCCTCATGGCGGAGTGATCTCCGCCCCTGTCCCACAGGCAATACAAGACCCCCGGCGGACGCTGTCCGCCGGGGGTCTTGCGTTTTTATTTCTGTGTCGGCTGGGCCCGCTTCTGCTCCCGGAATTCCGCCGGGGTGCAGCTGTAATGCTCCTGAAACAGCCGGTAGAAATGGCTGATATTCTGGTAGCCCACGTCGTTCGCGATGGCGGTGATGGCCCGGTCGGTGGTCTCGATGAGCTCCGCCGCCTTCACCAGCCGGATGTTCCGCACCAGATCCACGAAGCTCTCGCCGGTGAGCCGCTTCACCAGCCGCCCCATGTAGGCGGGGTTGAAGTGGAAGTGCTCTGAAGCGGAGGCCAGCGTGACAGAATCGAAATTGGCGAAGATGTAGTCTACCAGCTCGGATGCGTTGGGCGGCACGCCCTCCGCCTTGGGAGAGACGGTCTTTTCATTGCTGTACCGGAGGAGCAGGTCGTGGTAGATGAGAAACACATAGCTGCTGAGCACCTCGTCCATGACGGGCACGTTGCCCGCGAAAGCAAAGATGCTGTAGACCAGAAAGCGCAGCACCTTGTCCGACGGAGAGCGGTGAAAGCCGATATAGGTGTTGTCGCCGGAAAAGGCGGAGCCGAACAGCGCCTGCTCGAAAAACGGGGTAAAGATATTATCCCGGGGCAGACGGGGCATCAAAACGTTGCTGAGATAATACTTTGTAAAGAAGCAGTCGATGAAGAAATCCTCGCTCCCAACGGCGGAAATGGTGTAGTCCACGTCGGCGTTGAGCAGGCACAGGTCATCCTGATCGAGAACGAGGACCTGCCCCTCGACGATGATGCGAGTCTGCCCGCTGTAGGCGTAGATGAGCCGGACGCAGGGAATGCTGTTGAGCTGCCGCCGGTAGCAGTGGAAGCCCAGCTGCCGGTACGGCATCAGCCGGGCCCGGCGGGCGTCCGGCGACAGCTGCGCGATGTTCCAGATCTCGTGCCGGTTGGCGATCTCCAGCCGCTTCAGGCACAGCATCTCATAATCCGGGTCGCACAGGAGACGGTTGAGGCCGGCGATCTCGTTGTTCTGAACATAGTTTTCAACGGCGTCCTCCACCTCCATGAGCCTGCGCAGACGCAGGTCCGTTTCCGGCGTATGCGGCTCCGGCGAGATCAGTCCCCGTTTCTCCATTTGCTCACCCCCAGCATAGTGTCTGTTTTCGACAATGCCAAATCAAAATGGAATGTCTATTTTCGACAATGTTCCGTTCAGTTTTCGTCATATCCGAAATCCGCCCCAGACGTTACAATCCTTTACAATAAGACAAAGGGGTTTTACATTCCGGCCGGCCCGGTCAGACGAAACCTGCGGTCGATTTTTATTATTATACCGCACTTCACCGCCCGGGGTCAATGGTGATTCCGGCTATCCGGAAGGAGGGAATGATGGCCTTTTTTGTCTTGCTCGGTGGACCCTGTCTCAAAAATTTCAAAACGGGAGGAACAAAAATGAAGAACATGAAAAAAGTCTGGTCGCTCTTGCTTGCCCTGGCCATGATCATGGCTCTGGCTGCCGGCTGCTCCGGCGGCGACAACGGCGGAAACAGCAACAACGGCGGAAACGCCGAGAACTCTCAGCCCGCTGACAACGGCGGTGCCGAGAAGACCAACATCACCATCGGTCTGGACGGCGAGTGGACCACCCTCGACCCCAGCGTCGGCGGCAACATGAGCTACTCCGTTCTGGCCGGCGGCATTTACGAGACCCTGCTGTTCAACGACGGCAGCGGCGACCTGAAGCCCCTGCTGGCCGAGAGCTATGAGTGGCAGGACGACACCACGCTGGTGTTCCACCTGCGTCAGGGCGTGAAGTTCCACAACGGCAACGACTTCGCCGCGGACGACGTCCTGTTCACCCTCCAGCGTCTGGCTGAGAACCCCAACTACGTCAACCGCTATGAGTGCATCGACTGGGACAACACCTATGCCGAGGACGACTACACCGTGGTCTTCAAGCTGCACAATTTCAACGCCTCTCTGACCGAGAACTTCGCCTCCTGCATCTCCTGCATTCTGGACAAGGACTGGTATGAAGAGGTCGGCGACGAAGGCGCCGCGCAGGAAATGAACGGCACCGGCCCGTACGTCCTCACTGAGTGGAAGATGGGCGACTACACCCTGCTGTCCCGCAACGAGAACTACTGGGGCGACGCTCCCTACTACGACACCATCACCCTGAAGTGCTACTCCGAGCCCACCACCCGCGTCATGGAGTATCAGACCGGCACTCTGGACATCTGCTACATCAACCGCAGCCAGGATATCGACCAGCTGGAGTCCGGCGCTTTCGCCGACACCTATGAGGTCGCCCGCGCGGTCCACGGCGTGTGCGGCGTGGGCCTGACCTCCTGGCCCGAGGTCAGCGACACCTTCCTTGACATCCGCGTCCGTCAGGCCATCGCCTACGCCATCGACGTCCCCACTCTGGTGGACTCCGTGGGCGGCTCCGCTCTGACCGTCGCCAACTCCATCCTGCCCGTGTCCGACTGGGCTTACGCCGATCTGGGCTCCTACAGCTACGATCCCGACAAGTCCCGCGAGCTGCTGGCCGACTACGGCAAGCCCGTGTCCTTCACCATGGTCATCAACAACTCCGGCTATCAGCCTGACATCGCCGAGGCCCTTCAGGGCTACCTGGCCGAGGTCGGCATCGACATGCAGATCGAGACCTATGAGTTCGCTACCTTCATCTCCAAGCTGATCAACTGCGAGATCGCCGCCACCATCAACAGCAACTCCGGCGGATCCGACCCCAGCGACTCCTTCACTCCCTACGAGCGCAACTCCGGCAACGCCTGCGCCGAGTTCCGCGACGAGGAGCTGCTCACCCTGCTGGAGCAGGCCAAGAACGAGGCCGATGTGGAGACCCGTAAGGGCATGTATAAGGAGATCCAGCAGATCGTCCACGACAACTTCTACTTCATCCCCCTGTACACCGGCCGCACCGTCTACGCTGTGCGCAACGGCATCACCGGCGTGGAGGACAGCCTCACCAGCGAGAACGCCATCACCCTCGGCATGCTCGGCGGCTGATGCGCTGACCGTCTGCTGACGCGAAAACCCGAAAACTTCATGGGCCAGCGGAGGCCGGGAGGCACATCCCGCTTCCGCTGGCCCCACGCATTTACGGAAACTCTACCCCTGTGAAAACGGACTGATTTTTGGAAGGAGGTCCTTGTATGATCCGATACATCATCCGGCGTATTCTCCTGATGATCCCCATCCTTCTGGGCGTGATCATCGTGGTATTCACCATCAACTTCTGCAGCGAGAGCAGCCCCGCCGTCACCATTCTGGGCGCCACCGCCACCCCCGAAAAGGTGGCTCAGGTGGAGCATGAGCTGGGCCTTGACCGGCCCTATCTCGAGCAGCTGGGCAGCTATCTCTACAATCTGGTCGTCAAGCGCGATCTGGGCAATTCCTATGTCTATAAGACTCCCGTGGCCAAGCTCATCGCCGCCCGCCTGCCCAGCACCGTCAAGGTGGGCCTCATGGGCGTCGTGCTCAGCGTCATCATCGGCATACCGCTGGGCGTGCTGGCCGCCGTCAAACAATATTCCGTGCTGGACTACGGCGCGACGTTTTTGTCCGTCATCCTGTCCGCCGTGCCCAGCTTCTGGCTGGCCCTGATGCTCATCACCATTTTCTCGGTGAACCTGCACTGGCTGCCCGTCTCCGGCGTGGGCACGTGGAAGCACTACGTCCTGCCCGTCATCTCCGTGGCCATCGGCCCCATCGCCATGATCACCCGTATGACCCGCTCCTCCATGCTGGAGGTCATCCGGCAGGACTACATCCGCACCGCCCGGGCCAAGGGCCTGTCTGAGGGCAACGTCATCATCCACCACGTGCTCCAGAACGGCCTGATTCCCGTGGCCACCATCGTGGGCATGATGATCGGCATTTCCATGACCGGCGCCATCATCGTGGAGACCATCTTCAATATTCCCGGCCTCGGTACGCTGATGAACTCCTCCATCTCCTCCAAGGACTACATCACGGTTCAGGGCTGCGTGCTGATCTGCGCCTTTATCGTCACCACCATGAACCTGCTCACCGACATCGCATACGCCTTCATCGATCCCCGCATCAAGGCCCAGTACGCCGCGGCCGGCGCCAGCCATAAGCGGGAGAGCAAGAAGGAAGAAAAAACGAAGGGAGGCAGCGCCGCATGACTACCCCTGCCGCGTCCGGGGCCGCTACGCCCCGCAGCAAGAAAAAGCGCCGCAGTCAGGCCGGCGAGATCTGGCGCCGCCTGAAAAAGAGCAAGCCCGCCATGATTTCTCTGGCGTTCATCATCTTCCTGATCCTGTGCGCCGTGTTCGCCCCCTTCATCGCCCCCTACGACTACGCCAAGCAGGATCTGGCCTCCAAGTTCGTCATGCCCTGTCTGGAGCACCCGCTGGGCACCGATAACTTCGGCCGCGACCTGCTGTCCCGCCTGATCTACGGCGGACGCATCTCCCTGCTGGTGTCCTTCTTCTCCGTGGCCCTGAGCGTCGGCATCGCCGTCATTCTGGGCGTCACCGTGGGCTACTTCGGCGGTGTATACGACAACATCGTCATGCGTATTCTGGACATTTTCATGGCCATTCCGGGCATGATGCTGGCCATCTCCATCTCCGCCGCCCTCGGCCCCGGCCTGATCAACACCGGCATCGCCATCTCCATCGGCGGCATACCGCCATTTGCCCGGCAGCTGCGGGCCTCAGTCATGCTGGTGCGCGAGGAGGAGTTCGTCGAGGCGTCCCACGCCTTCGGCGCCAGCCACTGGCGCATCATGTTCAAGCATATCCTGCCCAACACGCTGGCCCCCATCATCGTGCAGATCTCCCTGCGTCTGGGCGAGAACATCCTGTCCATCGCCGGTCTGTCCTTCATCGGTCTGGGCGTCATGCCCCCCACGCCGGAATGGGGCAACATCCTGTCCTCCGGCCGTGAGTTCATCTCGGTGTACTGGCCCCTCATCACCTTCCCCGGCATCCTGATTGGCCTGACCATGCTGGCCTTCAACCTGCTGGGCGACGGCCTGCGGGACGCCATGGACCCGCGTCTGAAGCAGTAAGGAGGCACAGAACATGAGTTTGTTGGAGATCAAAGACCTGTCCATCCAGTATGTGACAGATGAAAGCGTCGTTTCCGCCGTCAACGGCATCTCCCTGACGCTGGACGAGGGCACCACCCTCGGTCTGGTGGGCGAGACCGGCGCAGGCAAGACCACCACCGCACTGGGCATCATGCGTCTGGTGCCCGATCCCCCCGGAAAGATCACCGGCGGCCAGATCCTCTACCGCGGCGAGGACCTCTTCCAGAAGTCCGAGCGCGAGATGCGCAAGATCCGCGGCAAGGACATCTCCATGATCTTTCAGGACCCCATGACCGCCCTGAACCCCGTCCACCCCGTGGGCCGGCAGATCGCGGAGGTCATCAAGCTCCACCAGAACTGCTCCGCCAAGGAGGCGGCCAAGCGGGCCGGTGAGATGCTGGAGAAGGTGGGCATCCCCGCCGAGCGCGCCGCCGACTTCCCCCACCAGTTCTCCGGCGGCATGAAGCAGCGCGTCGTCATCGCCATCGCGCTGGCCTGCGACCCGGTGCTCCTTATCGCGGACGAGCCCACCACCGCGCTGGACGTGACCATTCAGGCGCAGGTGCTGGACATGATCAACAACCTGAAAAAGGAATTCAACACCGCCATGCTGCTCATCACCCATGATCTGGGCATCGTGGCCGAGACCTGCGACCGGGTGGCCATCATGTACGCCGGTCAGATCGTGGAGTACGGCGACCTGCCCGCCATCTTCGACCACACGGCCCACCCCTATACTCAGGGCCTGTTCGGCTCCATCCCCCGTCTGGACATCGACGTGGATGAGCTGTCCCCCATTCAGGGCCTCATGCCCGACCCGGCCAACCTGCCCACCGGCTGCAAGTTCCATCCCCGGTGCCCCTACGCCACCGAGATGTGCGCCCAGCAGGAGCCTGAGCTGACCCAGCTGGGTGAAAATCACTGGAGCCGCTGCTTCAAGACCGCACAGGAAGGAGGGGTATGACATGGCAATGCTGGAAGTCCGTCACCTGAAAAAATATTTCAAGACCCCCCGGGGACCGCTCCACGCGGTGGAGGACGTGTCCTTCGACCTTGAGGAGGGCAAGACCCTGGGCGTAGTCGGCGAGTCCGGCTGCGGCAAGTCCACCCTCGGCCGCGTCATTCTCGGCCTGTCCGACGCCACGGAGGGCGAGGTCCGCTTCCGCGGCGAGGAGACCACCCATCTCAAGCCCGCCGAGCGCAAGGCCCTGCGGAAAAAGATGCAGATCATCTTTCAGGACCCGTTTTCCTCGCTGGACCCCCGTATGTGCGTCCGCGACCTTATCGCCGAGCCGCTGGAGATCTTCGGCATGTACCGCACCAAGGACGAGATCTATGACCGCGTGGCCGAGCTGATGGATACCGTCGGCCTCGCCGAGCGGTTCGACCTGTCCTATCCCCACGAGCTGGACGGCGGCCGCCGCCAGCGCATCGGCATCGCCCGGGCCCTTGCCGTCAACCCGGAGTTCATTGTCTGTGACGAGCCCGTCTCCGCCCTTGACGTGTCCATTCAGGCCCAGATCCTGAACCTGCTTCAGCAGCTCCAGCGCACCCACGGCCTGTCCTACCTGTTCATCACCCACAACCTGTCCGTGGTCAAGCACATTTCCGACGACATCATGGTCATGTATCTGGGCTGTCTGGTGGAAAAGTGCCCCGCCAAGGAGCTGTTCAAGTACCCGCTGCACCCCTATACCAAGGGTCTGCTGTCCGCCATCCCCATTCCCTCCATCCATCACCAGAAGGAGCGCATCCTCCTGTCCGGCGAGCTGTCCTCGCCCGTCAACCCCAAGCCGGGCTGCCGCTTCGCCGCCCGCTGCCCCTACGCCAAGGAAGAGTGCTTCCAGACCATGCCGCCGCTGGTGGAGCTGATGGAGGGCCACACGGTGGCCTGCCACTTCGCAAAAGAAATCAACAATATGTGATCCGATCGGACACGGGAGGTCTAAATTTATGCACGATATGTTCCCCCATCTGCTTTCCCCGCTGCGGGTCGGCAACCACATCCTGAAAAACCGGATGATCTGCCCCCCCAGCAAGCCCCACTTCATTCAGGGGCCCGAGAACTACCCCTCCAACATCATCGACCATTACGCCCAGCGTGCCCGCAACGGCGCCGCCCTCATCACCTGCGACGGCACCCATCTGGACGGCGATATGGGCCCCCACATGATGGGCTGGGACGGCACCAACGCCAACGTCCAGCACTACATGGCTCAGATGGCCGACGCCATCCACTTTTACGGCTCTCTGGCCAACGGCGTCATCATGGCCTTTGCCCCCCGGGGCTACGACGTGAGCGAGGGCGTCCCCACCCACTACGTGGTGGGCGACGGCAGCAAGCCCCGCTACGACTGCAAGGAAATGACGCTGGAGATGATCCAGGAGTTCATCGACACCTGCGTGAAGCTGGCTAAGGTCCAGCAGGAGGCGGGCTTCGATGGTGTCTACATCCACATGGCCTACCGCGGCGTTATTCCCGGCCGGTTCCTCTCCCCGCTGACCAACAAGCGCACCGACGAATACGGCGGCAGCTTTGAAAACCGCATCCGCTTCCCCCTCACCCTGTGTCAGGAGATCAAGAAGGCCTGCGGCAAAGACTTCCTCATCGAGGCCAGCATCTCCGGCCACGACCCCGACCCCGCGGGCTGGACGCTGGAGGACAGCTGCAATTTCGCCAAGGCCGCCAAGGGCCGCATCGACATTCTCCAGCTCCGCGCCCCCACCATCGATCCCAACCACCCCACCGGCTTCAGCCTCGCCCCCACGCCGTGGCTCTACATGGCCGAGACGGTGAAGGCATCCAACCCGGAGATCGTCATCTCCACCGTGGCCGGCTACATGGACCCCGTGGAAAATGAGAAGATCATCGCCGAGGGCAAGGCCGACCTCATCTCCATGGCCCGGGCTTTCGTCAGCAACCCGGAGTACGGCAAGCTGGTGTACGAGGGCCGCCCGCAGGACATCGTGCCCTGCATCCGCTGCAACAAGTGCCACCGCAGCAGCGACTCCGATCCCTGGATGAGCGTCTGCTCCGTCAACCCCCGCTGGGCCATGGATCACCGCATCGACAAGCTCATCGTCAAGCCCGAGCGCTCCCGCCGGGTTGGCATCGTGGGCGGCGGCGTGGCCGGTATGGAGGCCGCGCTGGAGTGCGCCAAGCGGGGCCATCAGGTCACGCTGTATGAAAAGTCCGGCAAGCTGGGCGGCCTGCTCAACCACGCCGACGACGTGGACTTCAAGTGGCCCCTGCGGAACTTCAAGAACTTCATGGTCCGCAAGGTGGGCGAAAACCCCGCCATCACCGTGAAGCTGAACACCGCCGCCACGGTGGATCAGCTCAACGCCGACGGCAATGAGGTCGTCATCGCCGCCGTGGGCTCCGAGCCCATCTCCGTCCCCATCCCCGGTCTGGACGGCCCGCAGGTTATGAACGCCGTGGAGGTCTACGGCCGTGAGGACGAGCTGGCCCACGACGTGGTGGTCATCGGCGGCGGCGACATCGGCACCGAGACCGGCCTCTACCTCGCCCGGAAGGGCCACAAGGTCACCGTCATCGAAATGAAAAACATGCTGGCTCCCGAGTCCTACCGCGTACACTACTACAGCATGTTCATGGAGGCCTGCGACGAGGAGCCCAACTTCTCCAGCCTGCTGGAGTGCAAAGTCACCGAAGTGACGGCGGACAGCGTCTCCTACACCGACAAGAACGGCGAGAGCCACTCCATCCCCGCCGGGAGCGTGGTGGTGGCCGCCGGTATGCGGGCCAAGCTGGATGAGGCCTATTCCTTCGCCTCCGCCGGAAAGCAGTTCTTCGTGGTGGGCGACTGCGTCAAGGCCGGCAGCGTCCAGAAGTGCATGCGCACCGCCTTCGATATCGCCAATTCCATCTGATCCTCCGCCGCGGCGGAATCTCCCCGCTGCTTTTTCTCCCCGCCGGGCACGGTTTGAACGCCGCGCCCGGCGGTTTTTGTGTCATTTTGTTTCCGCTCCGCCGAAAAACCGTGGAAAAATATCGGACACCGTGGTATAATGGTCTCAACGCGGCGACGGCCCTTCCGCACCCGTTTCCCGTCCGCAAAAGGCGGGCATCCGTCCGGAAAACGCCGCGCCGCCCGGCCGGATCGGTTCCCGGCCGGAGACCACGCCCGCAGCGACGCGGGCCATAAGGGGGATTTGTCATGTCATTCACGCTCTCCTGCGAGTCCACGGTGGACCTGCCCTATTCCTACGTGAACGGGCGGAACATTCCCGTCCTGTTTTACAGCTACTCCGTGAACGGAGTGAGCTATCCCGACGACATGGGCCGGGATCCGGAGGCCCTCGGCCGGTTCTACCGGCACCTTGCGGAGGGAAAGCTGCCCGTCACGTCCCAGATCAACGAATTTGAATACGAGGAATTCTTCGAGCCGCTGGTGCAGCAGGGCGACCTGCTCCACATCGCCTTCGGCTCCGGCATGACCGCGTCGGTGAACAACGCCATGATCGCCGCCGAGTCTCTCCGGGAGAAGTACCCCGACCGGAAGATCATCGTCATCGACTCCTATTGCAGCTCCTCGGGCTACGGGATGCTGGTGGACGACGCGGCGGATCTGCGGGACGCGGGGAAATCCATCGACGAGACGGCAGACTATATCAACAGCATCTGCAAGCGCATCCACCACCAGTTTTTCTCCACCGACCTGTCCTTCTACCGCCGGAGCGGCCGGATGTCCGGCCCCGCCGCCATGCTGGGCAGCGTGCTGAACATCTGCCCCATCATGCGGCTGGACAACGGCGGGCACATCATCGCCTACAGCAAGGTCCGGGGCAAAAAGCACGCCATTGAGGAGACCCTGCGCACCATGGCCGCCCACGCCGTGGACGGGGAGGGGTACAGCGGCAAGTGCTGGGTGTGCCACTCCAACTGCCCGGACACCGCCCGGGAGGTGCAGGCCGCCCTGAAGGAGAAGTTCCCCAACATCACCGGGGACATCCGCATCTGCGACATCGGCACCATCATCGCCTCCCACTGCGGCCCGGGCACGCTGGCCGTCTTTTTCCTCGGGGACGAGCGGGCGTAATGCCTTGGACAGGCTCCGCGCACAGCTTAAATTCCCGCCGGTCTTTTCGGCCCGGCGGGAATTTTTTATTTTGCTGTTGACAAATCTGTTTGACAATGATATATTGCATCTTGACAAGAATAATTGTCAGAATGACAAATAAACTTTTCATCCGCTCCGGCGGAGCAGGAAGGGGAGAGGCGCATGCCGCTGCGCAACCGTCTGAAGGAATACCGGGCGGCGCTGGGCGTGAACCAGCAGGAGCTGGGCCGTCTGGCCGGGGTGTCCCGGCAGACCATCAGCCTCATCGAGCGGGGGGACTATTCCCCGTCGGTGACGCTGGCGCTGACGCTGGCAAGGATCTGCCGCGTCCGCGTGGAGGACATTTTCATCTTGGAGGAGGACGATCCAAATGAAGGACCGCAATGACGAGATCCGGCAGGCCAACCGCAAGGCACTGCCGAAATTTTTGCTGATGATGGTGTGCTGCGGCGCGGTGGGCGGTGCGATCGGCTTCTGTCTGGCCTTTTTCGGGGCGGAGCAGCTGGCCGGTGCCGTCCGGCTGGCAGGAATCGCCTTCGGCATCCACGCCGCGCCGTGGCTGCTGCTGGCCTGCGCCGTGCTCAATCCCATCATCGCCGCGGCCTTTTACCTGCCGGCGAAAAAGCTGCTGGCCCGCTGGGGCGGGGAGGACGAGGACGACCTGTCCGCAGCCATTGACCGGAAGATCGGCTTTGCCATGTGGAGCAGCAACCTGTTCCTCATCGCCGGGCTGGCCCTGCTGTCCGTCTCCTTCGCCGGAATGGCCGTGAATCACGACCGGTTCACCGGCTTCGGCTTCGTGCTTGCCATCGTCAGCTATTTCGCCGTGGTCATCGGCAGCATCATGATCCAGCGCCGGACGGTGGACATGGCCCGGCGCATTTCTCCGGAAAAGCAGGGCTCCATCTACGAGATGAAGTTCCGCAAAAAGTGGCTGGACAGCTGCGACGAGGCGGAAAAGATCCAGATCGGCCAGTGCGCCTACAAGGCGTACACCGCCGTGAACTACACCTGCGTGGGCCTGTGGGCGGTGCTCACCGTCTCCGGCATGTTCCTGGACACCGGCTTTCTCGCCCCGCTGTCGGTGTGCGTCATCTGGGCTGTGATGCAGTCGGCGTACACCCGCGCCTCCCTGCGGCAGTCCCGCGGCGGCGCGAACCCGCTGTGACGAAAGGGAGATCGCTATGGAATACTTCGGGCTTATCGCCTTCGTGCTGGTCATGGCCTATTCCGGCTATGCCGTCCGGGTGCGGCGGCTGGAATCCGCCGTGAAAAAACTCAAGCGCATCCAGAAAGGGGAAAGTGAAATGTCAAAGCTCATCAACAGCCTGATCGGGCAGGAGTGCAAACTGACGCTGACGGACGAGTTCAGCTCCGCCCTGACCTGCCGGGTGGAAGAGGCAGACGACGACTGGCTCCGGGTCCGGTATCCGGATAAAAAGGGCGGCAGCACCGTCAGGCTCATCCGCATCGAAAACGTCAAGGGCGTGGAGCTGCTGAGCGGGGGCCGGGTATGAGCCTGTTCACCTGCCCCATCTGCGCCGCTTCCCTCGTCCGGGAGGGGAACACCTACCGCTGCCCCAGCCGCCACAGCTACGACGTGGCCCGTGAGGGGTACGTCCACCTGCTGCCCGCCAACAAAAAGCACTCCGCCAACCCCGGCGACGACAAGGATATGGCCGCCGCCCGCACCCGGTTTCTGGACGGCGGGTGGTACGCCCCCCTGCGGGACGCCCTGTGCCGGCTGGCGGCGGAGTACACCGGCCCCGCTCCGGCGGTGCTGGACGCGGGCTGCGGGGAAGGATACTATACAGCCGGTATTTTCGAGCATCTGAAAAACACAAAGGATTCGGTCTCGCTGGCCGGAGTGGACCTTTCAAAAAGCGCCCTGAAAAAAGCCGCCCGCCGGACGCCGGAGGGGGAGTTCGCTGTAGCGTCGGTGTACCACCTGCCCGCGGCGGACGGAACGGCGGACCTGCTGGTGGACTGCTTCGCGCCGCTGGCGCTGGAGGAGTACCGGCGGGTATTAAAACCCGGCGGGGCGTTCCTCTACGTGGTCCCCGCCCCCCGGCATCTGCTGGAGCTGAAGGCAGTGCTGTACGACGCGCCCTACGAAAATCCGGAGGAGTCGCCGGAATACGACGGCTTCACCCGTCTGGGCGTCACCGAGGTGGAAACAAAAATGGACCTTCCCGCCCCGGCGCTGATGGACCTGTTCCGTATGACGCCATACGTCTGGAAAACGCCCCGGGAGGGCATCGCACGGCTGGAAGCCCTCTCGTCCCTGACCGTCACCGCCGACTTCCACATCCACGCCTACCGCCGGACGGACGCCTGAGCGCCCGTCCGGCGCTTTCCGTTGGCGGACAATGATTTTCCGCTACAAAACGGAGAATACCCAAAACAAAATATTGTTTGCAATTCCGACCGGCTTCCTATAGAATAGTACTATTGTATTCCTGCATTTTCTTCGCATTTTATGGGAGGTCTTTCGTTCTATGGCAAAAAGCAAAAACACCATTAACGACATGACTGAGGGCCCTCTGGTCCGTCAGCTCATTCTCTTCACCCTGCCCATCATGGGCGCGAACCTGCTTCAGGCGCTGTACACGCTGGTGGACCTGTGGACGGTGGGCAACTTCGCCGACTCCGCCGCCATTTCCGCCGTGTCCATCTCCAGCCAGCTGGTCATTCTCATCCACGCCATCGGCATCGGCCTTGGCAACGGCGGTCAGGTGCTCATCTCCCAGCAGGTGGGCGCGAAGGACTACAAGCGGCTGAGCACCACCATCGGCACGCTGCTCTCCTTCTGTATGCTGGCATCCATTGTCGCGTCCCTCATCGGCGCGGCGGGCGTCAACCTGTGGATGGGTCTGCTCAACACCCCCGCCGAGGCGTGGGACGGCGCGGTCCACTACCTGCTCATCTGCACGCTGGGCGCGCCCTTCATGTGCGCCAGCGGCACGCTGTGCGCCATCCTCCGGGGCGTGGGCGAGTCCAAGCAGCCCATGTTCGTCCTGCTGGCCGCCGCGCTGACCAACTGCGTGATGGATATGGTCTTTGTGGCCGGTCTGGGCTGGGGCGCCGAGGGCGCCGCCTGGGCCACCACCATGGCGCAGGCGGCGGGCGCGGTCTACGCCCTCATCATCGTCTACCGCCGCCGGGAGGCCCTCGGCTTCGACTTCAAGCCCGCCTCCTTCAAGATGGACGGCCCCACCCTCAAGGCCATCCTCAAGCTGGGCACCCCGCTGGTGGTCATGACCGGCTCCATCACCGCCTCCATGATGGTCATCACCTCCTTCGTCAACACCTACGGCGTAGCCGCCTCCGCCATCACCGGCATCGGCGCCAAGCTCAACAGCATGGTCAATGTGGTCACCTCCGGCATGCAGACCGGCGTGAGCAGCATGGTGGGCCAGAACTTCGCCGCCGGCAAAATAGACCGGGTGCGCAAGGCGAACCACGTGGGTCTGGCGGTGTGTATCGTCTTTTTCGTCTTTGTGGGCGCAGTCACCCTGCTGTTCCCGGAGCAGATCATCGGCATTTTCACCCAGCCGTCGGAGACCGACGTGCTGGCACTGGCCCGGCCCTATATGCGGACGGCCTTCTGGCTGTATCTGGCCTTCTGCCTGATGTCCACCCCGCTGGGCCACATCAACGGCGTTGGCTTCACCACCCTGAACCTCATCGCCGCCCTGCTGGACGGCGTGGTGGGCCGCATCGGCCTGTCCCTCCTGCTGGGGTACGGCCTCGGCTGGGGCGTGGAGGGCTTCTGGTGGGGCAACTCGCTGGCCGCCTTCATCTCCGTCTTTATCGGTCTGGGCTATTACTTCTTCGGCCACTGGGAAAAGCGCCGGCTGGCAATTTGACGCAAAAGAAGAACGGCAGTAAAAGCAAAAAACGCGCGGATAGTATCGATCCGTGCGTTTCACTCCGTCGAAAAAGGCAAAGCCTTTTTCGACGGAAAAGCTGCGCCCCGCTGCATCGCACGAAATGTCCGCCAATGGTGGCCATTCCGCACGTTTGCGGGGCGAGAAGTGTTTTTCCCGAGGCACATGTCCCCGGGAAAAACAGATTTTATTTTATTCCGTCACCTGCGGGTGACGGAACTCTGCGAGGCTTTTGCCGCGCTTAACAAAATGACCATTTAACCGTCAAAGGGGCGGCGCATAAGCGCCGCCCCTTTGATATTTTCGAATGTTTTATCTGTGCTTGCCCATGAAGAACAGCGCCACGCAGCCCGGGCCGGTGTGCGCGCCGATGACGGGGCCGATGCTGTTGATGACGACTTCCTTCACGCCGTAGCGGCGCTTGACCTCGTCGGCCACGAACTGGGCGTCCTCCAGACAGGCGCTGTTGCTGATATACATGGTCTGGGACGCGGGATCCTCCGCCAGCTCGCCGACCTTATCCGCCAGCGCCAGCAGGGACGCCTTGCGGCCCCGGGCCTTGGACACGTTGATGAGGTGCCCCTCGTTGTCCACGTGCATCACCGGCTTGATCTGGAGCATGGTGCCCACCAGCGCGGTGGCGGCGGACACGCGGCCGCCCTTTTTCAGGAAGAACAGGTCGTTGACGGTGAACCAGTGGCACTGGCGCAGCTTGTTCTGCTCCGTCCAGTCCCGGACCTCCTCGATAGTCTTGCCTTGCCCACGGCG
>CAKUKL010000006.1 GCA_934662925.1 uncultured Oscillospiraceae bacterium
CTGACGAACGCTGGGACGTGATTGCCACCGCGTCCACCTGCCCCTGTTCCGCCGCTTCCCGGCAAAGCCGGATCATGGCGCTTTCCCAGTCGGCGGGGTCCTGCTCCGCCCAGCCGTTTTCAAGAAAATCGGGGTGGTACCTGACCTGAGCGGCAAACCGCGTCCGGGCGCACTCATCCAGAAGCGTGCCCCGCATGCCGGATGTTCCCACATCCAGAACCAATATGTTCATGCCGCCCTCCTCTCGTCAGTCCCGTTCCACCTCGTACATGGCGATCTCATCCGTCTCCCGGTTGGCCGCCAGGATCACCGGCTTGCCCGCCCGGTAAAAGATCAGGCAGTTCGCCGGGCCGCTGCCCTGATCGATCTGCTCCCAGCGATAGCGGGCGTTCTCCCGGTCATACAGAAAACACAGCAGTTCCCTCTTGTCTTCCCGGTTGCCGCAGACAGCTACCGGTGTGCCATAAAATTCTCCGGCGCAAATGGCATGGAGGAACGGAGTCTTTTCCGGGTAATCGAACACCTTCTGATAGCGCCCGTTCTCCCGACGATAGATGCTGATCTGGTCGCCGTGGAACGGCCCCATGGTAAACAGCTCCGGTATGCCGTCTTCGTCCAGATCTACCAGCAGCGCGTCGCTGGTGGGCTCGTCAATGAGCTGCTCGATCTGCCAGTCCCCGTCAAGTTCCTCCGGCGGCGTGAAAAGGTACACGCCGGACTGACAGGAGATTACCGCCCGGTCGCCGCTGCCGCCAGAACAGCGGGTATAGCCGTGGTTGCGGAGCAGTCCCTCCATGACCGGTCGAAGCTCGACCTTTCCCTTCCGGGGATCGTCCGGCAGAATGCCCGCGTACACCGTCCCGGGAAAGCGCCAGTCATCCTTATACTCATGGCCGGACTTGAGCGCGCAGGCCAGCAGATAATTCACGCCGTTTTTCGCAAAAATGTCAAAGCGGTGGACAAAGGGCAGGTCGCACAGCTTTGTGATCCGCCACTGCCCGTCCTCCCACGAGGCCGTCACCAGCATAGCCTCCTTGGAATCGTTGGGAGAATAAAACTTGTGAGTGGCCAGAAACATATTTTCCCGGTCGGGCATGGGCACCATGGTCATCACGCCGCCCGGCTCCTCCCAGACCGTGTCCAGCAGGTTTCCCTCAAGGTCGAACCGCTGGCATGGGGCGTGCTTTTCCGCCGCCACCAGCAGGCACTCCCGTCCCTGAACCGTCACCTGGGACAATGCGTAGCACTTTTCCAGCGCCCCGATCACTTTTTTCGTATACTTCACTTTGACCCCTCCGAGTCGGGCGGCCCGCGCCGTTACAGTACGCTGGGGAAGGGGACGTTCTGCTCATCGGTAAAGCAGTCCTCAAACCCTCTGCGGTAATGGAACTGCACCTTGTCCTTGTCCGCGGGCCACACATACTTTCCGCCCACATCCCAGATGAAGGGATGGAACTTATAATCCAGCACGTTCTTTTTATAATTGTATACCAGCAGGATCTCATTGGGATCCGCCTTGAAGTTGGTCCACACGTCGTAGTGGATGGGGATGACCACCTGACACTGAAGGGCCTCGGCCATGCGCAGGATATCCACCGAGGTCATCTTGTCCTGATTGCCGGCGGGGTTCTCACCGTAGGAGCCGAAGGCCACGTCGATGTGGTTCTCCTTGCCATGCTTGGCGTAGCGGACGGAATAATGGGAATCACCGCTGTGGTAAATGTTGCCCGCAGGGGTCTTGATAAGGTAGTTCACGGCCTTGTCGTCCATATCATCGGGCAGCTTTCCGCGGATGTCCTCGTCCGCTGTGACGATGCACGTCCGGTCAAAGGAGTCCAGCACCACGATCTCACAGTCGCCGACCTTAATGGCGTCGCCGGGCTTCACCACGCGGCAGCGCTCCTCCGGAACGCCGTAACTCAGCCATTTCTCCACGCTTTTCTTCGGGCCGATGAACGGCATGTCCTTTTTGACATTTTTCAGCACCGCCGCGGCAAAGAAGGGATCAATGTGGTCGTTGTGATAATGGGTGGACAGCACCGCGTCCACATCGGTCACGGCGAAGGGATCGTACACGATGGGCGCCGCCCGGAGGTTCGGCTGAGTCATCCGGCCGCCGGTCATGTTCCGCATCTGGTGGAAGGGATCCATTTCCTTTTTCTTCTGGGTGCGCTTTCCGTTGCCGAACCAGAGGTCGATGGCAATGTTGGTATTGCGCTCCGACTTGATCCACAAGCCGGTGCAGCCCAGCCACCACATGGCCACCGTGCCCGGCGCGACCTGCTCCGCGTCGATCTCCTCGTTCAGCCACGTGCCCCACTCAGGGAACGCGCCGAGGATCCAGGATTCACGGGTAATTTCATCTACTTTGCTCATAAAACTTCACCGCTTTCAAACAATCATAATAGCATCATTTTTCCGTTGCTATTTCATCGTTTATATGATACCATTGCAATGATAAATCGTCAATTTGTGAATATAAACAATGATTTAACGATTATTTTGTCTGTAAAATTTCATATATGAGCGTTTACTTTCGTTTTAGCATCAATTCCCCTGCATTACTCCGTGGGGCCGCCTACGGAATAGACCTGACCGTTGATGAAATCGGCCTCGTCCGAGGCCAGGAACGCCACGAAGGCCGCCAGCTCCTCGGGCTTGCCCCAGCGGGGGAAACCGCTGCGCTTCACATCCCGGGCCAGCAGCTCTTCCTTGGTCATGTTTTTGCGCACCTTACCCGGCGCGTCCCCGCAGGGGGCGACCACCACGGTGTTGATGCGAATGCCCAGATCCACCACCTCGTAGGCAAGGCCCGTGGTAAAGCCGTGAATGCCCGCCTTGGCGGCGCAGTATTCCGCCTCGCCGGGGCAGCCCCGCAGGCCGGCGCCGGAGGACATGTTGATGATGCGGCCATAGCCCCGCTCCGCCATGTGATTGATGGCCGCGCGGGTAGTGTACATGCAGGCGTACAGATTCTTCGTCAGGACATAGTCCCAGGTCTCCTCATCGGAGGTCAGGAACGTATTGGGGAACGTCAGCGGGCCGCCGCCCACATTGTTTACGATAATGTCCAGATGGCCGAACTCCTTGATGGTGTCCGCCACCATCTGCTTGACCTCGTGGTTTTTCATCACGTCGCAGCCAGTGGCGATCGCCCGGCGGCCCAGTGCGCGGATCTCCTCCGCCACCGCTTCCGCCCGGGTGACGACGATGTCGTCCACCACGACGTCGCAGCCCTCTTCCGCCAGACGGATGGCGGTGGCCCGGCCGATCCACTGGCCGGCGCCGGTGACGATGGCGACCTTTCCCTCATTCCGGGTGGGTCCAAACCCTTTTTCCATATAGCTTCCTCCGTTTCCGTTTTTCACATCGGCCTTGGCCTTCCGCGGCTTGCCCGCGGTACGCTTCGTTTCCTTATTCACTGACGCCACCCATGCGGTAGAGCTGACCGTTGATGAAATCAGCCTCGTCGGATGCCAAAAATGCCACCAATGCGGCCACTTCCTCCGGACGGCCCCGTCTGGGGTAATTGCAGCGGTGGAGGTCCCGCTCCAGAATAGCCTTTACCATGGGGTCGGCGGTATCTTCTGGCTCTCCGCTGTCCGTAGGCGCCACAGCCACGCAGTTCATCCGCACGCCGTCGTTGACCACCTCGTGGGACACGCCCAGCGTAAAGCCGTACAGCGCGAACTTGGCCGCAGTGTACTCCGCGGAGCCATACATGCCCCGGACGCCCGCACCGGAGGAGATATTTACGATCTTTCCGGTATGGCGGCCAACCATGTGATTGATCACTGCGCTGGAGCACAGCATGGCGCTCTTCAGGTTCTTGGCCATGACAAACTCCCAGTCCTCCACTTCAGAGGTTCGGAAATCCGTGGGATGCTTCGGATCCAGCGGCCCGCCCACGTTATTCACCAGAATATCGATCTTGCCGAACTTCACCAGCGCGTCGGCCACCATCTGCCGGACCTCCCGGTTTTTCGTCACGTCTGCGCCGCTGACCATAGCCTTCCGGCCAAGGGCTTCCACCTCGGATGCCACAGCCTGCGCCCGCTCGGCCGCAATGTCATTGACCACAACGTCGCAGCCCTCTTCTGCCAGGCGCAGGCAGATAGCCCGGCCGATGCCCCGGCCGCCGCCGGTCACTATCGCGATCTTGCCCTCATTTCGGGTGCTGCCGAAACCCTGTTCCATGTATTCAACATCCTTTCCATATGTCTTTGATTATGGCGCCAGCCGTACAGAAATTCTGTACGGCTGGCGTCCGTTTATGCTTCGCTTCGATCTCAGTGCTCCAGAGAACCAACGTAAACCTCGAACGCAGCCTGAACGAAATCGATATCCAGATAGCCGCCGTCGATCAGGGTGGCCTCGCCGTTCACCATGGTCTTCATGTAGTAGTCGCTGATGGAGTCACAGGTACGGGTCTGGCCGAAGTCGCCGCGGGCGACCATCTTGTAGGTACCAACGGGGGTATCCCACACCATGCCGTTGTTGAGCACTTCGCGCACCGCGTCCTTGTCGGTGGTGCCAGCCTGCTGCAGGGCACCGATCAGGGCAAAGAAGGAGGTGGAGCTGACGACCTCGGGGGAATCCCACTCGCCGTAGTAGTCAATGTAGGCCTGCTTGAACTCCTTGGCCAGATCGGTCAGGGGCTCGGCAAACTCGGTGGGCAGGGCGCAGTTGATAAAGCCTTCCGCGTCAGCGGCGTCAATAAAGTTCAGCATCAGCTTGGCGGCAAAGGGGGAGGTGGAGAACATATCGCCCTCATAACCGGCCTGCCGGACGGACTTGCAGGCGTTGCCGATGGCGTTGGGGCCGCCGCCCACGGGAACAAACACGTCGGGGTTCAACTGGACCACCTTGGTGGCCACGGCGGACAGGTCGGTGGAGTCGGCGGGGTATCCGATGGAGACGACCTCGACCTCAGGCCACAGAGCCGCCATGATGTTCACGAACAACTGGCCGTCGGTCTCGCCGGAGGCGGAGTCGGGGTGGATGGACACGACGGTCTTGGCTTCGGGATGAGCGGTGAAGTACCAAGAGTTCATAGCCGCGGCCATGGCGTTCTTGGCGCCGACCTCGTAGACATACTGCCAGTCATTGGCGTAAATGTCGGAGCTGGCAGTCTCGGCAAAGGTCACGACCTGATTTTCCTCACAGGTGTGCAGCCACGGATCGACCATGTTGGTGTCGGAGATAATGTAATCCACCTTGTCCTCATAGATCAGCTTCTCAACACCGGCCTGCGCGGTGTCCGCGTTGCCGTCGCTGTCATAGGCGATCATGTTCAGGGTGTACGCGGTGCCGCCGATGTCCACGCCGCCGTTCTTGTTGACGTGGTCGACCCAGGACACCAGAGAGTTGTACATGCCGAGACCGATGCCATTGGAGAACTGGCAGATCAGGCCGAAGCTCAGCACGTTGTCGCCGGTCTCACCGCCGGGGGCGGGCGTCTCTTCGCCGGTCGTCTGAGAGGGAGCGGGCTGCTGGCTGTCGCTCGCCGGCTTGTTGGAGCAGCCGGTCAGCATGCAGGCAATGATCATTGCCAGCGCAAGAAGGGTCGCTGTGAGTCGTTTCATGGTAAATCTCCTTTTCTTCATTCTTTCTTTTATTGCAGAGCCTTCAGGCCCCAGGGTACGAATCAGGCTCGGTCAGTCTCCGCCAAGGTAGAAGCGCTTCACGTCGGGGTCGTCCAGCAGATCCGCGGACTGGCCCTCCATGACGATGCGTCCCAGCTCCAGCACATAGGCCCGTGAAGACAGCTTCAGCGCCATGCGGCTGTTCTGCTCCACCAGCAGTACGCTGATGCCCATCTCCTCATTGATCTGGCGGACGATCTTGCCCACCTCGCTGACCATAATGGGGGACAGGCCCACGGACGGCTCGTCCAGTAGCAACATCCGGGGCTTGGCCATCAGCGCCCGGCCGACTGCCAGCATTTGCTGCTCACCGCCACTCAGGGAGCCGCCGTCCTGTTTCCGCCGCTCGTTAAGGATGGGGAAATGCTGATAGATAAACTCCAGATCCTTCTGGATGCCGTCCCGATCCTGTCGCTGGTACGCACCTACCAGCAGATTGTCCTGCACGGACATCTGGCCGAAGATCCGCCGTCCCGCGGGGACCTGCACAAGGCCGGCCTTCACGATGCCCGCCGCGGCGGTCTTTTCAATGTGCTTGCCGTCAAAGATGATCGTGCCCTCCGCGGGGTGGAGCAGGCCGGAAATGGTATTGATGACCGTGGTCTTGCCCGCGCCGTTGGCGCCGACGATGGAGACGACCTCTCCCTGTTCCACGTGAAGAGAGACGTGCTCAACAGCGGCGGCCTTACCGTACTTGATGGTAACGTCGTTCACTTCCAGAAACATATCGTCACTCCTCTCTTCCCAGATAGGCTTCGATGACCTGCTCGTTCTTCCGGATCTCCTCCGGCAGGCCCTCCGCGATCTTCGCGCCGTGGTCCAGCACCACCAGCCGGTCGCACAGGCTCATGACTGCGCTCATGTTGTGCTCGATCATCATAATGGTGACGCCCTCGTCCCGGATCATCCGGATCAGATCCAGCACCTCGGCCACCTCGGTCTGGTTCATGCCGGTCAGGGGTTCATCCAGCAGCAGGAGCTTTGGTCGGATGGCCAGCGCCACACAGATGCTCAGGATACGCTGATAGCCGTGGGGCAGGTTGCCCGCCAGCTCGTCCTTCAGCGCGCCCATGCCCATTTTTTCCACGATCTCCTCGGCCTGACGGCGAAGCTCCGCCTCTTCCTCCAACGCGGAGTGCAGCCGGAGCAGCCGGGCCAGCTTGTTGGTCTTATAGTGGATGTGGAACGCGTAAAACACGTTGTCCAGCACAGACAGATCCATGAACAGCAGCGAGGCCTGGAAATTCCGGCCGATGCCCAGCATGGCCGCCTCATGGGTCTTGATGCCGGTGATGTCTTTCCCCTGGAAGGAGATCTTGCCCGAAGTGGGCGGGAAGAAACCGGAGATCTGGTTCAGCAGCGTGGTCTTGCCCGCGCCGTTGGGGCCGATAATGCCCAGGATCTCCCCTTCGTAGGTCTGAAATGTCACGTCATCGGTGGCGACAAGGCCGCCAAACTTTTTGACCAGATGCTCAACTTCAAGGATCGCCGCGCTCATTGTTTGCCACCTGCCTTCCGATTGCTGCCGCCGATACCGGCAATCTCCTTCTTCTCCGCCGCGGCCGTTTTCGCCTTCCGCTTGTGGTACAACTCACCGGGCAGCTTCGCAAGGCTCAGCACGCCCTTGGGCAGGTACTGGATCAGCAGGATCAGAATAATGCCGGTGATGAGCGGGGAAATGGTCTCGGTAAAGCGCATGGCCTCCGGCAGAATGTTCATGATGGCGCCGCCGGTCACGGGGCCGGCAATGGCGAAGTCGGTACCACCCATGATAGCGTAGATCTGGACGTAGATATTTTTCCACATGCTGTAGTTGGCGGGGTAGACATACTGCTTATAGTGAACATAGAAGCAGCCGCAGAAGGCCACCAGCATAGAGGCCACCACATAAGCCATCAGCTTGTAGCGGAACCGGTTGATGCCGATGGAGTCGGCCAGACGGGCGTTCTTTCCGATGGCCGCCCACGCTCTGCCGCTCCAGGAGGCGTAGAAGCACATGGTCACCAGCATGACGATGCCCAGCATGATAAGCATGACATAGTAGCTGGCCGCCTTGTTGTTGGAAAAAGTAATGCCGAACAGGTCGGCCATGGGCTCCACGGTGAAGCCGGTATTGCCGCCCAGAAACTTCAGGTTGCCGATAAGCACGGTGAACATCATGCAGACCACCTGCGTCAACATGACAAAGGCAAAGCCGCCGCTGCCGCTGCTGATGAGCACGTAGCCCAGCCCCAGCGCCAGCACGAAGGAGATCACCATGCAGATGGGAAGAGCCTGCCAGTTGTTCAGCCCGGTAAACTTGGTGATGGCCGCGGACAGGTATGCGCCCACGCCCCAGAAGGTGGGGATGGTCATGTTGATCAGGCCGCAGCGCATGCCAAGCAGGAACGAGATGCCCAGTATCGCGCTGCAGATAGAGATGATGGCCACGTTCTGATAGTAGGGCGAGGTGAATACCAGCGGGAAGGCAAACGCTGCGATGTACAGGATGACGCCGACCCAGAACTTCGGATTTTTTCGGATCCGTGCGCCGAGAGATGTTTTCATAGTCTTCTCCCCCTTAAATACCGATCTCGATGTGGTGACCCAGCAGACCGTTGGGCCGGAAGTACAGGATCACGCCGATGACCAGGAACACCACCAGCTGGATCATGCCGCCGATGAAGTACTGACCGAAGGCCAGCATCTCGCCGATGAGCAGGCCGCCGATCACGGCGCCGGGAAGGCTGTCCCGCCCGCCCAGCATGGTCATGAGCATGACCGTCCAGATCACGTTGCTGCCCATGGAGGAATCGATGCCGAAGGAGGGGGCCAGAATGCACCCCGCCAGCCCCGCCACAGCGCAGGCAAGGCCCATGGTCAGGCAGTACACCGTGTTAGCCCGGATACCCTGAAGCGCCGCCGCCTCGGGATCCAGCGCCACCGCCCGCATGGCCCGTCCGAACCGGGTCTTTTTGAATACAAAAAACAGAATGATGGTGACGATGATACCCACGACGATCATCATGACCTTGTCATAGGCAATGCTGACGCCGCAGATCTTCAGCCGTCCGGGGAACACGGACGCCACAGAGTGAGGCTCCGTGCCGAAAACGATCAAAATCAGCTGGTTGAGCACGATCTGCAAGCCCATGGACACGATCATGGTGGACAGGAACCCGCCGCTGGTGATCCGCAACTGATGCTTGCGGATGGTGAGCAGATAAGCCAGTACACCCACCAGGAACGAACCGGCGGTGGCCAGCAGCACCACGATGGCATACGGCAGTCCCGTGTTCTCCGACAGATACCATGTGAAATAGGCTCCGATGGTGTAGAACATGCCGTAGCACACGAAAATGATCTTGTTCACCGAGCAGATCAGCACATTTCCGGCGGCCAGCAGCACATAGACCAGCCCCATCGCCAATCCGTCAAATACAAGCTGGAAAAACAGTCTCATTGCTTATCCTCCCCTTTGTTCTTTCACAATCAAGCTGTCTGTTATCCAAGGTAATCCGGATTGAGCAGATCTGCAGGAAGCAGCTGCCGTCCGGCAAAGAAATCATCCATGATGTCCACCGCCTTGCGGTAGGTCGCCCAAAGCGCCTCCTTGGTCTGGCTGGACACATGGGGGGTGAGCACCACGTTGTCCAGACCGAACAGAGGATTGTCTCTGGGGCTGGGCTCCTGTTCAAAAACGTCGAGGCCCGCGCCGGCGAGCTGTCCGGCCTTCAGCGCCTCGTACAGCGCCTGCTCGTCCACGATCTTTCCCCGTGCCGTGCAGGTGAGCACCGCGTCGGGCTTCATCCGCGCCAGCATATCCTGCCCCACGGACATATGGGTCTCCGGCGAATAGGGCGCATGGATGCTCACCGCATCGCTGCGGGAAAACAGTTCTGCCAACTCTACCGGCTCCACGCCAAGACGCTCCGCCTCCTCCCCCGTCAGGAAGGGGTCGTATACCAGGATCCGGCAGTCAAAGCCACGGAGCAGTTCGGCCAGCCGCCGGCCAATGGCGCCGAAGCCGTAGATACCTACGGTCTTCCCCACCGTTTCGGAACCGATGTTCTTTACCCACATGCCGGACTCCACTGTCTTCCGATTGACCCGGAGCTGGCGGCGCAGGGCCAGAATGTGAGTCAGCGCCATCTCTGCCACGCTGTCAGACAGTGTCCCCGTGGTCCGGGTCACGCAGATGCCATGGCTGCTGGCCGCCTTCAGGTCCACCTTGTCGAAGCCCACTCCGAACCGGATGAGCAGCCGGCACCGGCCGGTCAGCTGTCCGAATATCTCCTCGTTGTAGGGCTCTACGTCGATCAGACCCGCGTCGGACCGGTTCAGCTCTGCCACCACCTCTTCGGTGTGAAAGGGCTTCTGCGGCAGCCACACATATTCAATGTTCTTTTCCGCCGCGTATTCGGCAATGTTTCGATTCAACTCATCAAATATCGGAGAATGCTCCCCGAAAAACGACACCAGTCGTCTCATACCATCTCCAACCTCTCCCATAGGCGTGCTGCTCATCTCACGCACATTTTTATGATTCTTTTATTATTTATATTATCTATTTTCCCGTTTCATCCATTTTTGCAAATCGATTTCCGTGTCTTTATGAACACTATATCATACTTTTTACATGCTTTCAATCAAAACAGCACTGGCATCTTAGACAAAATCACTGTTTTAGATTTGGCGCAAAAGTCTTTTTCGTCGCTTTTGACGGCCTGATTCACTCCCACGCCCCCAGTTCCCGCCGCATCTCCCGCCAGAGACCGTCCAGCGATTCGATCGTATTAAGATACAGCCGATAGCGCCGGTCATAATAACTGCGGTACTCCGCTCTGGGGTACACAACGGGGCGGAACCGCACCATACGCCGGACAGCATCCTCTACGGAAGGCGCATCCCCCTCCGCCGCGGCCAGCATAACGGCGCAGCCGAAGGCCCCCGTCTCCCGGATGTCCGCCGCCTCCACCGGATAGCCCAGAATGTCCGCAAACATCTGGACCCACACCTCCGACCGGGCCGCGCCGCCGGACAGGCGGATGACACGCACCGGATCCGTTCGGGAGCGCAGCAACCGCTCAAAATGCCAACGGTGCGCGAACACTACGCCCTCATACACGCTGCGGAGAAGCACACCCCGGTCCTGGTGCTCCATCAGGCCCACAAAGGCGCCCATTCCTGCGGGATTTACGTTGCTCGCCATAACAAAAGGCAGGAAAATTGGGCCGAAGCTCTTTTCCGGGACGGCGGCCACCAGCCGGTTGGCCTCGTCATAAATCGCCCCGCCGCCCGGCTCCGGACAAAGGATCCGCCGGAGCATCCACTCCAGATTTCCGGCAGAAGTGGGGCTGGACTCTTCGATCAGGTATTTCCCGCCTTGGCAGAACAGGGAATTCATGGCCACAGTACCGTCTGTCACAGGCGCGTTGCTGACATACTCATTGATGCTCCATGTCCCCGCGATCATGCAGACCTGTTCCTGTTCCACAGCGCCCACCGCCAATGCGCAGGCGTTGATGTCGAACATTCCGCCGTACACCGGGGTACCGGCGGCAAGTCCGCACTCCAGCGCGGCCTCCTCCGTAACACGACCGCAGAGCTTTGTGCTTTCGCACAGCGGCGGCAGGGCATCCCACACCTGTTCGATGCCGAACAGGCGGAGAAGCTCCCGGTCATAGCTTCTGGTGTTCAGGTTCATCAGGTTCGTACCCGACATGTCACTCATTTCCGCCCCGGCTTTTCCCGTCAGGCGGAAGCGGATGTAATCCTTGCAGCAGAACACCCACCGGGTCCGCTCCATCGTTTCCGGCTCGTGATCCCGCAGCCACGCCAGCAGAGCCGCCGGCTGACAGGCCATGACGTTCTGCAGGGACAGCCGGAAGGCCCGGGCATTCGTCCCGTCCTGCTTCCAGCGCTCCGCGTAATCCATCGCCCGGGTGTCCGCGGAGAGAATGCCCTTGCGCACCGGCCGGCCGTCTTTTCCCCAGAGGTACAGCCCCTTCCCGTGGCCGCAGCAGGCCGCGGCGCGGATCTCCTCCGGCCGGATCCCCGCCCGGCTCACCGCCTCGCGGATGACCCGGCAGTTGGCCTGCCACATATCTTCCATGTCCCGCTCCGCATGACCCGGCAGACTGGCGCACTGCTCCGTCTCCGTGGCAGCCACCGCCACCTCGCGGCCCCTCTCATCGTAAATGGCCGCTTTGGTCGCTGTCCCGCCGTTGTCGATCCCGACGTAATACTTCATAAGCACCCACCGTCCAAACATTCATTTACGCATCTTTGCAATCGTTTGCAGAGATGTTCCGAAAAATACCAGTCAAAATTTTTGACTGGTATTTTTATGTTGTCTGCCGTTCCACAATTTCCGAAAAAATCAGATATTTCCGCGCCGACTCTCTTTTCTGCACTACCTTCGCCAGAATATCCGCGCAGGCGATACTCAGATCCTTCAGCCGGTTATTCAGACTGGTGAGCTGCGGCTGGCACAGCTGCGCGTAGACCGAATCGTTCACACCAATCACCGCCGCCCGCTCCGGCACAGGGATCCCCAGCTCCGCCAGCACCTGCAAACCTCCCGCGGCGCACAGGTCGGTGCCGTAGATAATGCCGTCCACCTCCGGATGGGCGGCCATCAGCTCCCGGGTAGCCCGTCGGCCGAATTCCAGCGTGTCCTCCCGGTACTCCGCCTGGAGCACCAACGGCTCCGCCCCGGGGCACAGCCGCCGGACTCCCGCTTCAAATCCGGCCTGCTTGCGCTGGTTGCTGACCGTGTCGGAGTCATTGAGAAAGGCCATATGCCGTCGGCCCTTGTCGTAAAGAAGCTGCACACAGCTCTCCACACCATCCTGCTCGTCAGCCAGAACGCCGTACACATTGGGCAGGTTCAGATATCCATTGGAGATGACCACTGGCATGTTCTTGAGGTAGCACTTGATGAGGCGGCTGATGGCGTCGGTCTGAAACACGGAGCCGATCATCACCACCGCCACCACATGCTGGCTGGCCACCCGGCGGATACAGTCCGCCTGCGACTCCTCGTCGGAGCCGGTGTTGAAGATGATGCTGCTGTACCCTAAACTTAACAGATGGCGCTGGATGATATAGGCACCTTCCGCGTGGTGGCTGATCCGGATGTCTGACACCAGAATGCCGATAAAGCGGGTGGACTGGTTCACCAGTCCCCGTGCGATCTCATCAGGGTAATAATTGTGTTTTTCCAACGCGGCCTTGACCTTCTGCCGCGTCTCCTCCTTGATCCCCGGCTTATGGTTGATGACCCGTGACACAGTGCTGGCGGACACTCCCACCTCTTTGGCTATATCATAGATCGTCACCGAACCACCGCACTTTCACCCTGACCGCATTTTGCAATCGTTTTCATTTCGGCTTTATCTTATCACTTCTTGTCAGACTGCTCAATACCTTTTTGTCATTTCTCTGTTTTTTGTTTGATTTCTCCAATCCTCTCCCGTCGCTTTTTGTGAAATCAACACAATGTTTTTGAAGTTTTTTAGAACGTTTCTATTGACACTTCGTATTTTTATGATAGAATAACATATATTAGTGAATTCCTATGCATTTTTCCGTCCCCGGCCGCACTGATTTCCTGATTTTGATTTGAAAGGTTTGTTTAACGCCTATGAAACGCAGCAACGATGTGATCCGCGAACGGCGGCATGAGATCCTAGAAGTGATCGAACGTGAGCAGGATCTCTCCATCAATCGCCTGAACAGCTTTTTCGATATCTCCGTCCTGACGCTGCGCCGCGACCTTGACGCGCTGGCGGAACAGGGACTTGTGGAGCGCTACCACGGCGGCGTACGCTTCAAGGGTCCTGCCACAGATATGCCCTACTTCGACGAAAAACTCATGGCCAACCGGGCGGAAAAGCAGCAGATCGCCCGGTATCTCGCCTCCGCCATCCCCATTGGCTCCAATATTTTTATGAACGGCGGCACCAGCACCCTTGAGATCATCGGCCAGCTGAAAAACCACGGCGCCACCATCATCACCAATAACGTCATGGCCTTTGACGCCGCCAGCGGCGGCAACTGCTCCATTATCTGCACCGGCGGCGAGTACAACAGCGTCTGCAAGACCTACTGCGGCGAGCTTTCCACCGGCATCATCCACAAGACGCTGGCCGACTACTGCATCCTCGGCATCAACGGCATCAGCAGCCAGGTGGGCGTCACCACCTCTGTCTATGCCGAGTCCATCATCAACAGCCTGATGGCCCAGCGCTGCCGCGGCCCCATTATTCTGGCCGCCGACTCCACCAAGATCGGCAAGACCTTCTGCTTCACCAGTCTCAAACTGGAGCTGGTCAGCGAACTGGTCACCACCTCTCTGGCCGACCAACGGGAGCTGGACGCCATCGCCGCCGCCGGCGTGAAGATCACACTGGCTGACAAAATCTGATCACTGCCATACCGATCAAAGGCTCACGGGAACCTTCGTGATTCCCGTGAGCCTTTATTTCATTTAAGATTCATATACAGTTAAAATAAATATATTTTTTCTTGACATCGCCCAACTTTTTAAATATAATGATTAAAAACCCGCTGGGTACCAATCATTTTAAGAACATACAATATAAAAAGGAGAATCCGCCATGTCTGAACTCACGCTGGAACAGAAAGTTGACCGCCTGACCGACCGCGCCGACGTCGCAAATGTCATGGGCAAGTATGTCTATTACCACTACGCCAATGAATATGAGAAGCTGGCAAACCTGTTTGCTCTTGACCGTGACGACGTGACTGCCGAGATCTCCAACTGGGGCGTCTACAAGGGAGGCGAGTCCATCCGCCGCCTGTATCCCATCCTGCACCAGACTTTCCTGCTGGGCGACGGCAAGGGCCGGCTCCACGCCAACTGCATCACCACCCCGGTCATTGAAGTGGCCCACGACGGCAAAACCGCCAAGGGTCTGTGGTTCATCACCGGTGCGGAGACCTCCCCCAACGATGACGACGTGCTGGAGCCCCACTGGACCTGGGCCCGCTACGCCATCGACTTCATCAAGGAAGCGGACGGCTGGAAGATCTGGCATCTCCACGTGGTCGGCCTGTTCCACTACCCCACCTCCTCCAGCTGGGTGGATTACAAGGAGCCTCACCGTGAGCTGGACTGGATCCCCGAGGAACTGCGCGCCGACGAGCCCATGACCCGGGACTTCGCCTACGGTGTGGATCGGGTGTGCGACCTCTACCCCGCTCCTCCCGAGCCTTACGAGACCTTCGACGAGACCTTCAGCTACTACGACCGCTATGAAAAGGGCAGCGTGTAACTCACAGCTATGAAAACGGGCTGCAAAGAATGCTTCTTTGCAGCCCGTTTTTCTCAGAAAGGGGAATTTTTATGACCGAACTGGAAGCTATCCATCTGGAGCTGGAGCGCCTGCGCTCCGTCAACGCCATCCAGAACATGATCTCTACCACCTCGTACATGTTCGCCATCGGCGAGTACAGCACCATCTTCTCCTTCTTCGCCAAACGAGACGACGTCACCGCCGAGATCGCCAAGTCCGGCCGACGCACCGGCCACGACGCCGTCCGCGCGCTCTTCGTGGACACATGGGAGAATTACGCCCGGCAGAGCGCTGACCGGCTCCACGAGACCTTCCCCGGCGACGACCAGCTGGAGGGCCGGAACGGCCTTCTGGACCTCCGAGCGCTGGCCTCCCCCATCATTGAGGTGGCCGGAGACGGACAGAGCGCCAAGGGCCTGTGGCTCATCCCGGGCACCCAGACCTTTGTTCCCGAAGGGGAAACGCTGCCGAAGGCCCACTGGGTCTGGACCAAGCTGGCCGTAGATCTGGTGCCGGAGGACGGACGCTGGCGCATCTGGCATCTCTGGGTCGTTCCCGTCCTCGCCGCGCCCTGCGGCAGCAGTTGGGTGGGCGCCCCCGCCGATCCTGTCGGCTGCGATGTCATCCTGAGCAATCCCTACGATGTTCACGGAACCTATCCCCATCCCCCCGCGCCCCCCAAGCCCTACCAGACCTTTGCCGACACCTTCAGCTATTGACAAGGAGGCATTTTTATGACTATGGAAGAAAAATTGGACGCGCTCCAGCGTCAGGTCGATCAGCTTCAGACTCTCCTCACCCGCCGGACTGACCGGGAGGAGATTGCCAACCTGATGGGCCGCTATCAGTACCTGTTCGCCGCCTACCGCTGCACGGACATTCTCAACGAGCTGTGGTCCAGAGACACCGACATTCATCTGGAGGACGGCCCCTCCGGCGTCTACCTCTACGACCGCAACGGCGTGGGTGACTACTACCGCCAGCGCTTCGGTGAGGGCAGCGACCCAAAGCCCGGTGAAATGCGCATGGACACCCTCACCACCCCGGTGATTGAGGTGGCCGCCGACGGAAAAACCGCCAAGGGCGTCTGGATCAGCACCGGTCACGAGAGCGCCGCCTTCCCCGACGGCACGGAGAGCGGCATCCCCACCGTGGACAGCGCCGCACCCGACGCCTACGGCAACCGCGTTTTCGCCCATTGGGTGTGGAAAAAATACGCCGTTGACTTCATCCGGGAAGCAGACGGCTGGAAGATCTGGCACCTGCACATTTACGATGTGTTCCGCTGCCCCTTCGACGAGAACTGGGTCACCTACTCTATCCACCGGGATGAGGACGACGCCGCGCTGGACTCCCGCATCCGTCTGGATCACGGCGGCATCACGCCGGAGAACCCCACCACCTTCCACTGGCAGTACCGCACCGACACCGTCCCTGTGCTTGAGCCCAGGCCCCCCGTTCCCTACACCACCTTCGCCGAGACCTTCGGCTACTGAGGAGGCGCCATATGAAGCACATCGCTTATATCGGGACGGATTCCGTCCGCCACAGCCGGGGCATCTACACTGTGTCCGTGGACAGCGCGACCGGGAAAAGTGAGATTCTCTCCGCCGCCCAGTGCCGCGACTCCGGGTACATCACCCTGTCCCCCGACGGAAAGTACGTCTACGCCACCGTCGAATGTATGCTCTACCGCGGAAAGGCCCGGGCCGCCGTGGCGGCGTATCGGGTCAACCCGGATCACTCTCTCACCTATCTGAACGAACAGCCCGCCGGCGGCCAGCTGGCCGCCCACATTGAGATCGCCCCCGATGGGCGCACGCTGTACGTCTCCGGTTATCTCACCGGAAATATCACCGTGTTCCCCGTCCGGGAGGACGGCACTGTCGCCCCCTATTCTCACGTGCTTCAGGATCCCATGGTAAACGGCGCATACCCCCATATCCACTGCACAAAGCTCTCCCCCGACGGGAAGTATCTGTGCGCCATGGAGGTTGGAACCGGTTCCGTCGATCTCTATGAACTGGCCAGTGGGAATTATGAGAAATCTTTTTCTTTCGCTACCGGCCCCGTCCGTCCCCGCCACGTCACCTTTGGGCCCAGCGGCGACATGCTGTATGTCATCACAGAGATCAGCCGCGAGATCTACGTTTTCCGCTATCAGCCCGATCAGGCGGAAAAACTGGTCCGGGTGCAGACCGTCCGCACCGTTCCCGCTAATTTTCAGGGCCTGAGCTTCTCTGCGGGCATCCGCTTTTCTCCCGACGGCAGCCTGCTGGCCGCCTCCACCCGCGGCCCTGCCGACGGGGACGCCGTCATGCTCTTCCGGGTGGATGGAAGGGGCCTGCTGACCATGAGCCAGTATTTTCCCACCACCGGCGAGTCTCCCCGGGATTTCAACTTCACTCCCGATGGGAAGTTCGTATTGGCCGGACTCCAGCACTCCGACCGCATGGCCGTCTACCGCGTGGACTATGAAAACGCCCGCTATGAGCTGGTGGAGGATCAGCTTCCGGTAGTGGCATCCTCCTGCGTGGTGTTTGCCAAAACAGTCTGAGCTGCGATTTTAAAACAGATAAGGGGCGCGGGAATGATCCCGCGCCCCTTATTTATGCCGTGTATTTGCTGTTTAATGTATATAACCCCCGCCCGGGATAAGTGCTCCTTGATCAGGTGTTTGATCCTAGCTCATCTATCAAGGCCCCTTCGCAGACGGCATCGCCCCGGCTGATCCGTTATTTCCCCTCCGGCTCCGGGGTCTGGCCGCTGCGGATCTTTTCCAGCGTATTTTCCAGCGTGGCCGCCTCCTGGAGCTCCAAGATCTCACCGATGAGCCGGTTGGACAGCAGGAAGCCCTCCGGCGTCAGCCGCCAGCGGCGGCCCACCCGCACGGCCCAGCCCTTCTGCTCGTACTCGCTGAGCTTGGCGGCGATGGGGTCAAAGTTCATGTAAAACTCCCGGCGGTACTCCCACTCCTCGATGCCCAGCGTGGTGCGCAGACGGAGCATAAGGTACTCGCCGCCCCGCTCTCGGGGCGGGATCATCTCCGACTCGCTGAGCAGCCGGTCGCCGTCCAGCACGCCCCGGATATACCCCTCCAGATCCCGGACGTAAGCGTAGCGGCAGCCGCCGAAGTCGGAGTGGGCCGCCGCGCCGAAGCCCATATACTCTCGGCCCATCCAGTATTTCAGGTTGTGGCGGGACTGGCACCCGGGCTTTGCGAAGTTGGAGATCTCGTACTGCTCGTACCCGGCCTTCGCCAGCCGCTCCACCGTCCAGAGGTAGAGGGACGCCTGCATATCATCATCGGGCAGGCGCTCGCCCCGGGCCACCCGGCCCGCCAGCGGCGTGCCCTCCTCCACGGTGAGCCCATAGCAGGACAGGTGCTCCGGCGACAGGGCCAGCGCGGCCTCCACCGTCTCGTGCCAGCTGTCCTCCGTCTGGCCGGGCAGGCCGAAAATAAGGTCGAGGTTCAGGTTTTTGATCTTCGCCTTCCGGGCCGCCGCCACGGCGGCAGACACCTGCTGGAAGGTGTGGGGCCGGTGGATGTCCTGAAGCTCCCGGTCGCAGGCGGACTGCATCCCCAGCGAGACCCGGTTCACCCCCGCCCGCCGCATGGCGCGCAGGCCCTTTTCCGTCACGCTGTCCGGGTTGGCCTCCATGGTGATCTCCACGTCCTTGGCCACCTTGAATTTCTTATTGATCAGCCGGAGCAGCTCGCTCAGCCGCTTTTCCCCGTACCACGTGGGGGTTCCGCCGCCGATGTACACACTGTTCACCGAGTAGCCCCGGGCCAGCGGTGCGCTCTCCGTGATCTGGGCGGTCAGCGCCTTCTGGTAGTCGTCCATCCGATCCTCCCTGCCCGCGAGGGAGTAGAAGTCGCAGTAATCGCACTTGCTGCGGCAGAATGGTATGTGGATGTAGATGCCAAGCGTTTTGCCCATAGCCCGTCGCTCCTGTAGCAGAAAAAACTTTCGGCGGTTTTCCCGCCGTACCGACAGGATTATACTACGTTTTTCCCTCCGGCGCAATGCTTTCCCGGGGCCGAATGGCTCCAAATTTTCCGTTCTCTGTCAACTCTGCCTTGACGCACCGGCAAAAGTCTGTTATACCAGTATCATACAATACGTAATTACCCGGAGGCCCCTGAAATGCACCCTCTCTCCCGTCCGCGGCCGTGAGCGCCCGGTATCTCCAACTGCATATCGGCCCGGAGCTTGCCGGGGCGGACGTCAACTCCCTCCTCCGCCGCAGGCTAGGCCTGTCCGGGACGGTGCTCCGCCGGATCAAGTGGCTGCCCGACGGCATCACGGTGGACGGCGTCCGGGTCACCGTCCGCTACCGGGTGCAGCCGGGGCAGACTCTGTCCGTCCGCGTTTCCGATCCGGATTCCGCCGGTCAGCCCATCCCCGTGGACGGCCCGGTGGACGTGGTGTGGGAGGACGCGGACCTCGCCGTGGTCAACAAGGCCCCCGGCGTGCTGGTCCACCCCAGCCACGGCCACTTTGACGACACCGTGGGCAACTACCTCATGGCCCGCTGGCGGAAAAACGGCGAGGAGGCCGGGTTCCACCCCGTCCACCGGCTGGACAAGGGCACCACGGGCCTGCTGGCCGTGGCCAAACACCCCTACGGGCAGGAAAAACTGAAAAATCAGCTCCACACCGGCGATTTCCGCCGGGTGTACCTCGCGGTGTGCGACGGCGTCCCCGCCCCGCTGGAAGGGATCATCGACGCCCCCATCGGCCCCGTCCCCGGCTCTCTCATCGCCCGGGAGGTCCGCGCCGACGGCAAGGCCGCCCGCACCCACTACCGGGTGCTCCGGACCAGCGGCGCCCGCTCGCTGGTGGAACTGGAGCTGGAAACGGGCCGCACTCACCAGATCCGGGTCCACATGGCCCACATCGGCTGCCCCCTCACCGGGGATTTCCTGTACGGCACAGAGGATCGCGACCTCATCGGCCGCCCGGCCCTCCACTCCGCCCGGCTGGAGCTGACCCACCCTGTCACCGGGGAGCGCCTTGCCCTGTCCCTGCCCCTGCCGGAGGACATGGCCCGGCTGCTGTGACAAATTTTGTTGGTTCATGTTTTGCACATTTTCAATATGAGAAAGGCGGAAAATCAGTGAAAAAAAGACTTCTGACCATGATGATGGCGCTGGCTATCGTCCTGTCCCTGCTGCCCTGCTCCGCGCTGGCGGCCGGGATCACCTACGGGGACACCCCAATTTACATCGGCCATGTTGCCACCGACTATATGGCGGAGGAGATCCTCAAGGAGATCCCCACCAAGGGCAAGTCTCCAAAGGAGCAGATCCGCGCCGTCTACGACTGGATCATCAAAAATTGCAGCCGGGACAACTGGGACGGCACCTACTAC